>JAFAGX010000115.1 GCA_019237515.1 Acidobacteriaceae bacterium | reverse complement strand
TCGCGACCGTCCTGGGCTGCCTGCTCATGCCGGTCATTGCCGAGCGTTTTGGGCGGCGCAACGCACTGGCATTCTTCTTTGCGCTGATGATGGTCTTCATCGCCCTGAGTTTCGGCCGGGTCTTCTATCTGGGCTCCGCTGGATTGCCGTGGTTTTTCCTGTGCTTATTCTTTTTGGGTCTGGGCGGCGCCAATTTTTCGGTCTATACGCTTTGGCTACCGGAGCAGTACCCAACCGAATGCCGCGCCAGTGCCTTCGCGTTTTCCACCTCGTTTGCCCGATTCGGCGGTGCGGGAATCACCTTCTTGGTTGGAGCGGGCATACGGCACTTCGGATCGTTAGGAATACCGGTGGCCTTGACCTCCATCGCCTTTGTGATCGGCCTGCTGCTGGTTCCATTTGGCGCAGAAACTCGCGGTCGGCGTTTGCCGGCATAGTGTCATCAACGCACAACCATGATCATCCAGAATAGTGTCCTGACATTAATCGTGGCTAGTGCCGCGGCAGCTGTCGGGTGGGAATTCGCGGGGTCGAGCTGGGGACCGATGCAAAGAGCCGCCCTTTGTCTTGCGATTCCCTCATTTGTTCTTTGGAGCGTGGCGCGGTTTCAACTTGGGAAATCGTTCGCGGTGACGGCACAGGCGAGGCAGCTTGTCACCCACGGGCTCTATTCCAGAATTCGCAATCCCATTTACGTGTTCGGTTCACTGTTCATCGTCGGCTATATTCTCCTTCTGCAACGGCCACGCTGGCTGCTGATCTTCGCTCTCATCGTCCCGTTGCAGGTCTGGCGCTCCCGCAAAGAAGCGCAAGTGCTGGAAGCAAAATTCGGAGATGAATATCGAATCTACCGAAGGCAAACCTGGTTTTAGAAAAAGTCAAACAGCCGCTTTACGCCTTGCCATAGCGTTCGCTATTCGGCTTTGATCCGCTTAGCGCGTAATACAGGATGTAGAGATAGCAGAGCGCCGGAATGATCAGCGCGTAATGGATCCCCTGCCCCCAACTGGTCTCTCCCTGGCTCAACGCAGAATAGTACGTACGATTGATGAAGTCGGCGATTCTGCCCACGAACCAGGGAATGACCGCACCACCGACAATGGCCATGTTCAAAATGCCGGAACCATCGCCGGTAAGCGGCCCCAGTTCCGCAATGCCCATCGTGAAGATCGAGGGAAACATGATCGAATTGAAAAATCCGACCAGCAAGATCGACCACATCGCGGAGTGACCGCTGCTGAGCACTGAGATTGTGACCAGCAATGCCGCAGCGATTGCACAGATCGCCAGCAACGTTCCTGTTCTTATTTTCTGCAGCAGCCCTGAGCCAATAAAGCGGCCAATCATCGCTCCGAGCCAGTACACAGAGATGAAGCGGGCCGCCAGCCCCAGAGCGGCGCGGTAGCGTGCCGCAGCATCGGGAACAGCAGAACCTGCAATGAATTGACCGATATTATCCAAGGCCAGGTAATTCGAGATGGAACTGCCGATCGCAACTTCCGCACCCACATAGACGAAAATTGCGACCGCCCCCAAAACGAGATTCGGATGCTTCCAAACCGAGTCGTTCACCTTCTCGCCAAGTGAATGTCCAGCCGACGTGATCTCCGGTAAGTGAAAGAGTCCGATTGCAATTGCCAGAATCGTCAACGCCACAGCAAAAAAATAGACGTAGAGCTTAATTACGGCATCGGCCTCCTGCGACGTGCTCTGGGCTAAAGCTGAAGCGCTCGTGCCAAGAATGAGGTGGGCGCCAATCCAGGGGAAGATCGCGGTGCCAAGGGAGTTGAAAGCTTGGGTCAGATTAAGCCGGCTCGAAGCGGTCTCTGCTCTGCCCAGTACGGCGACGTAGGGATTCGCAGCAACCTGAAGAACGGTAATGCCGGTCGCCAGAATGATGAGAGCCGCGAGAAAGAAGGGAAAGGACGGGATCTTTGCGGCAGGATAGAAGCCCAGGCACGCAGCAACCATGGTCGCCAGGCCAATTATGATCGCGCGCTTATATCCGACCCAATCAATGATCTTCGATGCCGGAATGGAGAAAATAAAATACGCCGAGAAGAATGCTGTCTGAATCAGCATACTTGCGGCGAGTTTGAGATTGAATACGTGCTGCGCGTAGGGAATCAAAACATCGTTCAGCGAAGTCAGCGAACCCCACATGAAGAACAACGTGGTGACGACCGCTAGCGCGCTTCCGTAGCCTGATGATGGGGCGTGAACTGCTTTTTGCGATCGAACGTTTGCAGTAGCCATTGGCAAGACGGTCCCGAGCCGTCGAGAATGCATCTATATGGATTTGTCGCGAGCCTTCCTATTCTATCGGTCCCGCAATTCAGCGCAACCCGTCCCGCAAAGATTTCCAGAGTTGTTATTCTGTAATTTTGAATGTGCCCACTGAAAACCCGCCCTCCGATCAGCCTGAGAGCAATTCTGCAGGCAAGAAATTAGGCTTACCCGCAACCCTTCGCGCGCTTCGCCACCGCAATTTCCAACTTTTTTTCAGTGGTCAGCTCATTTCGCTGATTGGCACTTGGATGCAGAGCGTCGCCCAGTCCTGGCTGGTATATCGCCTCACCGGTTCCTCCTTACTGCTCGGCTCGGTAGGATTCGCAAGCCAATTCCCAGTATTTATTGTTGCTCCAGTCGGAGGCATAGTTGCCGACCGCCTTAATCGGCAAAAAGTCGTAATCGGAACTCAGACCGCGTCGATGATCCTGGCCTTCATACTGGCAGCTTTGACGCTGACGAATACCGTGCGCGTGTGGCACATCTTTGTCCTTGCAGCGTTACTTGGCGTTGTCAACGCTTTTGACATCCCCGGGCGACAGTCTTTTCTGGTGGACATGGTTGGTAAAGAAGACTTAATGAACGCCATTGCCCTGAATTCATCCATGTTCAACGGAGCACGCATCATCGGCCCAGCCATCGCTGGAATTTTGGTTGCGAAAATTGGTGAGGGATGGTGTTTCTTCGCGAACGCTGTGAGTTATATCGCTGTCATCATCGGGCTAATGCTAATGCGCGTTTCCCTACCGGCGTTCCACGGTGAGGCTTCTCCGCTTGCTCACATGATCGAGGGCTTCCGGTTCGTTCGTCACACCGCGCCCATTCGCGCGATCCTTCTGCTGTTGGGCCTGGTCAGCTTTGTAGCGATGCCTTATACCGTACTGATGCCCATCTTCGCGGATCGCATTCTGCACGGTGGCGCGCGGGCTTTGGGTTTGCTCATGGGCGCTACTGGGGTTGGCGCATTGCTGGGCGCCCTGACATTAGCGTCGAAGACCGGAGTGCGAGGGCTTGGGCGCTGGGTAGCATTCGCCTGCGCCGGTTTTGGAGCAAGCTTAATTTTGTTCGCTTTCTCTCGCGATCTGCGGCTTTCCGAATTTCTGCTGCTCCCAGTTGGATTCTGTATGATGTTGCAGATGTCGTCGTCGAACACGCTCATCCAGGTGATGGTTCCCGATCATCTGCGGGGACGCGTGATGGCTGTCTACTCGATGATGTTCATGGGCATGGCCCCCTTCGGCGCATTCTTTGCCGGAGCAATGGCGGACCGGGTGGGCGCACCTGTCACCGTGGCGATGGGGGCGGTCGCCACCATCGGTGGCGCCGCATTGTTCTGGCTACGCCTGCCAAGCTTTCGGGTAGAAGCGCGGCGGCTCATTGTGGCCCAAGCCGTAGCTGGAGGGGATCCGCCGGAAGAAATGACTGCCCGGGTAGTAGAAGATCGCTGACTGGCAGCTGCGCAGTTCACATCCTAAAACGCGGAACCTGCGCCCAGCAGACTGTAAAGAAGGATAACCAGGACGATGGCCGTAAACAGCACGTACATGCGGTCCCGCTCGACCGCAAATCCCCAAATTGAGAATGCCACGCGAGCCACAGGAGTTGCGATCAGCAACAAAAGTCCCAATTGAATGATGCCGCGGCCGTGAAACGTGAAAGCATTGTGAACAATGCCCTTAAGCGTTCTCAGTTCCAACGGCTCGCCGCGAAAAACGTGGTAGTCAGGATGAGACGAGCCGTGCCGTAGCAGATAAACGATGCCGCCCGCCAACACGATGGCCGCCGAGGTCATCACACCGGCACGAAGAAGATTGCCGATAATGTCCTCGATGTTTTGGTCCGACCATTTGCGCATCAAATTGTCCCGGCAATTCCTTTGTAAATCATCTGCGCACCCAAGAATGCGATGACAAGGCTGAAGACCAACCGCAGGACTCTGGTCTCGGCCTTGATCAGGATTCTTACTCCGAGCAGGGAACCAGCCAACACGCCCAGCATCACGGGCATTGCCAGACCGGGATCGATATATCCACGACTTAAGTAGACCCCGGCGCTGGCGGCTGCCGTCACTCCGATCATGAAATTGCTGGTGGTGGTGGAGACCTTGAACGGGATTTTCATCGCCTGATCCATCGCCAAAACTTTGACCGCGCCTGAACCAATGCCCAGCAACCCGGAAAGCGCGCCTGCCCCAAACATCAAGCTGAACCCGGCAGGCACACCTTGGACGTTGTACTGCCGCATGCCGCCTTCCTCCGAAGGAAAGCTGCCATTCATTTTCAGCTTCGTCGCAAGCTTGTCAGGCGGAAGATTGCGTTGCGCGCGCGACCGCGGTTTGCGAGACAGATAGGCCGAATACAGAAGCACGAGCCCAAAAATCCCGGCCAGAACGCGGGTGGGCACAATCGTCGCCAGAAAGGCCCCGCATAAAGCACCCAGAGTAGTGGCGATTTCCAGGAACATTCCGATGCGGATGTTGGAAAATCCCTCCTTCACATAGGCAGCCGCTGCGCCCGAAGAGGTCGCGATCACAGAAACCAGAGATGCCCCGATCGCATAGCGGAGATCCGCCTTGAAGAAGATCGTCAGGAGTGGCACGAGCACCACTCCACCGCCCAGCCCCGTAACTGCACCCAACAGGCCCGCGAGAAACGATCCGATTGCCACAAGAATCGTGAATTCGACCGCGTTCATCTACGCATTGAGTTTGCCACAGAGGAAGCCAAGCACGGGCTCGCGCGCGTTGGCAGAACAGATTCGCGCAGTCACTCCTTAATAATCATGACTTCGGTGGATTTAATCAGAGCCGCAGCAATGTCGCCGGGTTTCAGGCGCATTTCCCGAACTGCATCGGCAGTAATGATGGAATTGATGTGCTGATCGCCAATCGAGATTGTGACCTGCGCCATAAGGCCGCTCGTTTTCACATCGATTACCCGGCCGATCAATTGGTTGCGACCACTAATCCGGCGAAAGTAGTTGCGGCGGGTTTCGACGGGACCTTTGAGCGTGGTTCGCGGAAGCAATCTGTCAATTTCAGACTCTGGAATGCGATGATGGCCGCCAGGAGTTCGGATGGTCCGTAGTTTTTTCTTATAAATCCACTGTTTGAGCGCAGGATAGCTGACCCCGAGAACCTGGCAGGCCTCCCGGGGAGTGAGGACGCGTTCTCTTCGGCTCGGCATCGTGCGGAAATGAATCGCAGCGCAGCAAGACTAGCATTTTTGATCGAGAGTACGAAAGCGCATCCCTAGAACGGCAGCCTGACAGAGAAAATTGCATTGTGGTTGGTCGTATGAAAGCGAGTGGTGGCAATCTGGTAGCCGCCTCCGAACGTCAATCCCATCCGCTTCCAAAGATGAAGCCGCCCGATCAAAAGCCCTGGCGTGACGAAGTTCTGCTTCTGGCCGTCATTCTTGCCGTCCTGAAAGAAAGTTGAATTCAGCTCGACCTCCGGCCATAGCCGTCGGAACAAGTGATACTGGAAGGCGTTGTTCCACGTGTACGTTCGACCGACAATATTTGTGTCTGCGATCGGCAATCCGACGCCAAATGTGCCTTGGAGATCGAAATGTCGGATCCCCTTGCCATAGGCAATGGTTGGAGTAATCACGGCATGCACCGCGCCATTCTTGTACTCGCCGGTCGGAATGCTCCAACCTAAAAAAGCAGTGAGAATGTAGTTTCCGTGTTCTTCGTTTGCTGACAAAAGGCGGTACTTCACGAGAAATGCTAAGTCTCCGAATCCATCGCGCGTGGAAGGGCTGTTGTGTTCAAGATAGGGGGGCGCGTTGAAAATGACCTCGACTTTCTCAAAAGGAATCAGTTCAAGGCCTTTACCACCATCGAAGTTGTCGGTCGTCACACCTTTAGGATTCACTTGCCATAGCTGGTCGTAGCGCAACTCTTCTTCAAGCCGCGGGGTTGTGGTCGCCACCGGTGTCACCCAGTGCGGCTGCTCTGACTGCGTCTTATCGAGTCGATCAAACCAGTTCGAGAAGTAGTTGTCATTTTGCGCAAATCCCGGAGATACGGCGAGTTGCAAAAGAACGAATACAAACCACAATCGTATGAACAGAAGCATCCAGGCATCCTTTTTCAAGAAATGTTTAGCGATTATATACGATTCATTTCGCTTGTTTTGGTCATATCAATAGCTTTAGGAATCCAGACAAGGAAAATGGATGTTTTGCGGATGCAGGTTGTATTCTCAGGATGGCGGTGGGAGTGGGTCGAAACGAGAGATCCCCAACACTCGGACTTACCATCGGGCTGGTCGTCACGCTGGCTGCGGTCGTTCTGTACTCGGCGTATACGGGCCGGCAGATTGTAACTCTGCGCGCTCTGCAAAACGATTTGATTGATCGAGACCGCAAAGATTCCTTGCAATTGCTCCGTATCCAGAATGACTTGAATTCACTGGCACTCGCTATGCGGGACATGCTGGACAATGACGAGCCTTATCCACTCGCGGCATGGTCATCGCAATTCGAGCGCATTCATACCGATCTGGACGATGCGCTGAGAAAAGAAGAACAGGTTTCACCTCACGATCGTGCCCCGGAACAACGTACATATTTAAGCAATTCGCTTGCTCAGTTTTGGGATGCCGTCGGTCGCACCTTTGCGCTCGCAGGAGCAGGAAAGGAACAAGAAGCACGAGCACAAATCCGGATCACCTTGCAGGCGCGCCAGGCCGCGTTGAGCACCGCGGTTGCCCGCTTGCTGGTGGAGAACAACGAAAGCGAACAACAAGCCACAGCGCGGATTGCGGGAATCTACAACCGAGTGGAGCATCAGATTTACTGGTTCCTGGGCGTTACTCTCATTGCTATCTTGCTCACGGGTTTGTATGTGATTCGTTCTAACCGAATTTTGTTCGCGCGCGTTGCCGCGCTTTCAGAGCAGCGGAGCGAGTTGGCCCGGCAATTGATCTCCACGCAGGAATCCACGCTCCGTTACCTTTCGCGAGAGTTACACGACGAATTTGGCCAGGTTCTGACCGCGATCGGCTCAATGCTGACGCGTGCCGGCAAACAGATTCCAGAGAACTCCAACCTTCGGGCCGAACTTCAGGAGGTTCGTGACATCGCCCAGAGCACGCTGGAGAAAGTCCGAACACTTTCCCAGGCCTTACATCCCGTGATGCTCGAAGAGGCAGGGCTGGAGCATACCCTGGAGTGGTACTTCCCGAATTTCGAGCGGCAAACCGGTATTAAAATAAGCTACGAGAAATCTCCCATTACAATTGATGGAAATGGCGCTATTCACATCTATCGCGTCTT
>JAFAGX010000030.1 GCA_019237515.1 Acidobacteriaceae bacterium | reverse complement strand
GCAGCGCCCGTTTCGATTGCAAGGTCAAGAATGCAGAGATCCTTCGGCTTCGGGAGATATTGCAGTTCGCGAACATCCCCCTTTCCCAAGATGACAGTCGAGGGAGATTAGCGTTGTGCCCTCGCGGCGCGCTCTGAGTGCAGCCGTTGGAGTGCGGAAACTTTAACTTCCCCTCGTTGCAATGCGGCGATTCCCTCGGCGGCAGCACGTGCGGCAGAAAGAGTCGTGATAGTGGTGATACGGGCATTCACCGCTGCCCGACGAATTGCCTGTTCATCAAACCACGGTTCCAGGCCGTGGGGCGTGTTGATAATTAGTTGAATGCGCTCGCCTTTGATCAGATCGACTACGTTGGGCCGGCCCTCTTTGACTTTGTAGACACGCTCGACGGTCATGCCAGCGCTCTCCAGTACATCCGCCGTGCCTGCGGTAGCGACGATGTTGAATCCCATATCAGCAAATTTTTGGGCGACCTGCGCGACCTGGGTCTTGTCCTGATCTCTCACGCTGATGAAGACAGTTCCTTTGACCGGCAGCTTCTGGCCGGACGCGAGTTGCGCCTTCGCGAACGCCTCGCCAAAGTTGTCAGCAACGCCCATCACTTCGCCGGTGGATTTCATTTCCGGACCGAGAACCGTGTCGACTCCGGGGAATTTCGTCCACGGGAAAACTGGCGATTTCACGTAAAAGCAGTGGCCGGTATCGAGATCCGCGCTCCGCTCGATGAATTCCGGAAGGAATTCGCGCAGCTTGCGGCCTGTCATCAAGCGAGCTGCAATCTTGGCCATCGGAACTCCGGTGGCTTTGGAAACGAACGGAACTGTGCGCGAGGCTCGGGGATTGACTTCCAGAACGTAGACCTTGCCGTATTCTCCATTACCAGCGCTGCGGAACTCCGCTCCGCCTGGACGGGCGGGGACGCCCGTCCCTACATGTTCCGTTGCGGATTTCCCGTTGCTGCGAGGGATGGCGAACTGAATATTCATCAAGCCGATCACTTTCAACGCTCGCGCCAGCTTGAAGGTGTACTCGCGCATTTGATTCAAAAGCGCCTCGGGAATATCGACTGCCGGTAGCACGCAGGAAGAATCCCCGGAATGGATTCCGGCTTCCTCGATATGCTGCATGATGCCGCCGATGACCACATCCTCGCCGTCCGACAACGCGTCCACGTCAACTTCAATAGCATCTTCCAAAAAATGATCGATCAAGATCGGGCGGTCGTGGGAATACTCGACCGCCTCTTTCATGTAGCGGACCACGCTTTCCTGATCGTAAGCGATGACCATGGCGCGACCGCCAAGCACATATGAAGGCCGCACCAGCACCGGGTACCCAACGCGCTCAGCGCCTTCGACTGCTTCCTCGATGGAAGCGGCCATCGCACCCGGCGGTTGCGGAATTTGCAGCTCTTCCAGAAGTTTGTTGAAGCGCTTGCGATCCTCGGCAAGATCTATGGATTCCGGCGAAGTTCCGATGATATTCACGCCTGCCGCTTTGAGCGGCAACGAGAGATTCAGCGGCGTTTGTCCGCCAAATTGCACGATTAATCCAACCGGAGCGCCGGAAGACGATTCGTGCTCGCAAATCGCCAGCACGTCTTCAAGGGTTAACGGTTCGAAGTACAGACGATCACTGGTGTCGTAATCGGTTGAGACGGTCTCGGGATTGCAATTGACCATGATCGTTTCGTAGCCGTCATCCCGCAGTGCGAAGGCGGCATGACAGCAGCAGTAATCGAACTCAATTCCCTGCCCTATGCGATTTGGCCCACTGCCCAGGATGATTACCTTCTTTTTTGCGGTCGGGCTAGCTTCGTCTTCGTCTTCGTACGTGGAATAGAGATAAGGCGTGTAGCTTTCAAATTCGGCGGCGCAGGTGTCCACGCGCTTGTAGACGGGCTGAATTCCATGCTTCTTTCGAAGATGCCGAACTTTTTCCTGACCGTGCAGCCGCCACGCCCCGGCCAAGCGGCCATCGGAAAAGCCTTGCCGTTTTACTTCACGAAGGATTTCGGCCGGAATTGCATCCATCGGATGTTTTTCCAGCTCCAGCTGAGTGTCGTTAATCTCTTTGAGCTGGTAGAGAAACCAGGGATCAATAGAGGTCATCTTGGCGAGCTGCTTGACCGTGTGCCCCTGGCGAATGGCGTAGCGCACATAACTCAATCGCTCGGGATGTGGCGTTACCAAA
>JAFAGX010000024.1 GCA_019237515.1 Acidobacteriaceae bacterium | reverse complement strand
TCCACTGCTTCCCGAATTTCGCGGCATGTCGATGCAAGATTCGAATCATTTCACGGTGAAGGTAAATGTCGGTGTGTCGCACATCAAAGGCGTGGCGGAAGTGAAGATGGAACTGGCCCAGGTTGAGCGTCCGAAGCGGGCGCAATATAAAGGACAGGGGACGGTAGCGGGCGGAAATGTCACTTTCACAGCAGGTTTTGATTTGTCCGAGGTCAACGGCGGCGGCACGAAAGTTGCCTGGCAGGGCGAGGCACAGGTTTTCGGCCGCTTGGCTTCTATCGCAGGAGGATTGCTGGAGCCGCTTGGCCGGAAAAATGTAAAGAAATTGATTGATGGTTTGCAGGCGGCATTAACGCAACCGGAGCCGCAGGCTGCGGGTCAGCAGGATGTAGCGCAGGGCAGCTCGCAACCAAATTAAGGGATGACATTGAACAACGGGGAGCGCAATTGGGTTGGTAAGCCTCTGCCACGCAAGGAAGAGGGGCGTCTGGTTCGAGGACGCGGGAAATTTACCGACGACATCAAGCTTCGCGAGATGCTGTATTTGAATTTTGTGCGCTCGCCATACGCGCACGCGAAGATCACTAACGTCGACACGTCGGCTGCCGAGGCGTTGCCGGGCGTTGTTTGCACCTTGACGGGAGTTGAAATCGCGTCGCAAACCCAGCCGTTCATTGAAATCGGCCCTGAACCATTCGCCAAGATTAAAGACTATCCGCTGGCGATCTCGAAGGTGCGATATCAAGGGGAGCCGGTGGCGGCGGTTGTAGCGGAATCGGCAGCGCTTGCGGAAGACGCGGCCGAGCTTGTGCAGGTCGATTACGAACAGCTTGAGCCCGTAATTGATGCCGAAGACGCCCTAACGGACAAAAGCATTCTGCACGATGAAGCCGGCACCAATCGTGTATGGAACGGGGTGTTTGAGTACGGCGAGGTGGACAGAGCTTTCCGCGATGCAGCGTATGTGATCAACATTGACCGGATGCATTTCCATCGTTTCTCCAGCACACCTCTGGAGAACAATGTGATCATCGCGGAATGGGACCCAAAGGACGAGCGCATCTATTACTCCTGTAATAATTCTTTTCCGTCGTTCGCGATCCAGTTTCTTGCCGCCCACCTGAATGTACATATTGATCGCATTCGCGTTGAGACGTTCGATATCGGCGGCAGCTTTGGAATAAAAATTACCAGCTATCCACAAATGGCGGTGTGCGCCCTGGCGTCGAAGAAGGCCGGTGGACGTCCCGTGAAGTGGGTTGAGACTCGCTCGGAGCACATGATTTCGAGCGCGCATGGAAATGAACGCACGTTCCGCGATACGCGGGTAGCGCTCGATAAGAATGGAGTCATAACGGCCATAACGTCGCGCCATATCGATGATTGCGGCGCGTATCCTCGGTATGAGCCGCTTGGCTGCGTCATCTGGTCGCAAGTGTTTGCGGGTGTGTACCGTTTCAAGAACGCGCGGATCGATTTCACGCAGGCGGTGACCAATAAATGCCCGGTAGGTCCGAATCGCGGCTACTCGCGGATGCAGCACCTCTGGTTTCTCGAGCGAGTGGTCGACATTTGCGCACATGAACTGGGCATCGCAGCAGATGACATGCGGCTTCGGAATTACGTTCAGCCGCAGGAATTTCCGTATACCACTCCAAACGGCTGCGTTTATGACTCGGGAAATTATCCGAAGATGCTGGAAGTCGCTAAGCAGCGGATCGGCTGGGATGAGTGGAAGAAGAAACAGGCGCAAGCGCGAAAAGAAGGTCGCCTGATCGGGATTGGGATTGGAACCACACTCGATTCTGGAACGAATAATTTTGGCCAGTCACAGATTGTGAATCCCGGATTGCCGTATTCCGGCAATTCGCAAGGAGCGAATTGCAAACTGGATATCTACGGAGAAGTGGTGGTCGCGGTGGGATCGTGTCCGCAAGGACAAGGACATGAAACGACCGCCGCACAAGTAGTGGCTGATGTTCTGAATATTCACCCCGACCTGGTGACTGTGCGTACGGGATTCGATACTGAACGCAACGTGCACACGGGATTTTCAGGCACATACGCCAGCCAGTTTGCGGTTTCCGGTCTGTCGGCTGTGCATGGGGCTGCGCAAAAATTGAAAGCTGAGATGAAGCGGCTAGGTGCATTCGCATTGGAAATAAACGAAGATGATGTCGAATTCGGAACGGGCGCGCAAGGCCCAGAACTCCGCGCCAACGGCAAGTCGATCAACTACTGGGCCCTCGCTAACCTCGTAAATGCGAACAGTGCTGCGCTGCCACCGGAACTTTACGAGATCACGTTGAATTGCCGGTACATCTGGCGCGCTCCGTTCAAGGTTCCGGACAAGCAGAAGAAATATGGAAATCTGACGCTGACCTACGCATCGCAACTTCACATCGCGGTGGTTGAAGTGGAGCGGGACACGTTTATTCCGCGGATTCTGGATTACGTTGCTGTGGATGACTGCGGAACCGTAATAAATCCTCCGATCGTGGAAGGGCAAGTCTACGGTGCGACGGCCCACGGAATCGGGGCGGCACTGCTGGAGAATTGCGTATACGATGCAGTCGGCAATATGCTGACCAGCACCTTCAGCGACTACACACCGATTACTGCGATGAACATGCCGATGGTCAAGTACGACCACATCGAAACGCCTTCTCCGCACAGTTACAGTGGAGCGAAAGGCATGGGCGAGGGCGGGGCGGCGCCGGTGCATACACTTTCTGCCGCGTTGCAGGATGCGCTGTTCGCGAGTGGTGTAATCATCGATGACTCGTACAACAATGCCGACCGGTTGTTCCGAGCTCTGGTGGTTAAAGAAGTCGCCCAGGGCAAGCAGTTGATAAAAGTGGAGAAGCGGGGGTAGCATCCCACGCTTACGGGAATCAAGGGAAGCACGCTTGAAGAAAATCTGTATCGTGGGATGCGGTGCAATCGGAAGTTTATATGCTGCCCACCTGGCGCGAGTTGCGGAAGTCTGGGCCTATGTGCGACGGGAGGATCATGCGCGTGCTCTGAATCGCGAGGGGCTGAGGGTTTCTGGACGACATGAATTCCAGGCACAGCTCAAAGCAACTTCGAGTGCGAGTGAAGTTCCCGAATGCGATCTTGCAATTGTCGCGACAAAAGCGGCCCAGGTAGAAAAATCGATTGCGCCGGTCGGCATGCGTTTTAATCGTGGCGCGGTGATCTCCGCGCAGAACGGCCTCGGGAGCGAAGAGATCATTGCCCAGCACACAGAAGGACAGGTGATTCGCGGCACGACTTTCATGAGCGGGACGAAGCATAGCGACACTCATGTGCAGTACGAACTGGATACTGCGACGTGGCTTGGGCCCTTCGAGCCGCGTCATACGCCGTCGGCAGTCGTCCAGGAAGCCGCCCATGTGATTAATGAGAGCGGACTGAAAGCTGAGGCTCTGGAAGATGCGCGTCCCGCGCAATGGTCAAAATTGATCTTTAACGCTTCTGTCAATGGAGTTTCAGCACTGACCGGCCTGCCGCATTCTCCGCATTTTGCGGAGGAGTCGCAATTTTCGGATTTAGGTCATCTGCTGCACGATTTGATCAATGAAGGAATGCACGTGGCCGCAGCCGCGGGCATCGAGCTTCATGAGGATCCTTGGGAGATGAACAAAATCGGGGAACAGACGAATCATCCGCCCTCGATGTTGTACGATGTGCGGCATCAACTGCTGACCGAAGTTGACTTCTTAAGCGGCGCCATTGCTCGCGAAGCTCAAAGTTTGGGTGTCGCTGCACCGTTGCACACCGCGGTGTATCGATTGATTAAGGGCAAGGAAGCGGCGTGGAGTTATGAGGATGAAAACCGAGCGGTTCACGGCGTAGCAAACGGAAAGTAGTTCTTAAGAAAATGGCGTGGCCGATTGACACAAAAAAGTTAGAGCGCGTGCGCTCGCTGATGAAGGATCAGGATCTGAGTGCGGTCGTCGTCCGCGCGCCCGACAATATTGTTTATTTGACTAATTACTGGTGTATGAAGGGATACGACGCGGTGATATTCCCGCGCGAAGGTGAAGCAACTCTGATTGCAATCGAGCCGCAGCTGGCGGATGCCGAGCGCAATGCGTGGACAAAAGATATCCGGCTGTTCAAGAGCTATCATCCGAGCGATCCGCGTCCACCGCAGTACCGCGCACTGGATATCGCGTTGCAGGTGCTCAAAGAACGCGGACTGACTGACAAAATTGGGATTGAATTGAACATGGGAACGCAAGCTTCGGACCGCATGGTCGGAGAACCGACAACACCTACGCAAAATTATTTTGACGCGTTTAAGAAAGTTGCCGGTGAGGTGGTGGACGCGACGCCGCTGCTGAATGAAGCACGTTCGATCAAAACCTCGCAGGAAATCGAGCGCATGCGCTTGGCGAATGAGCTTGCGGCTCTAGCCATGGAACACACGCGTGAACATATGCGAGCGGGAATGAAAGAGAGCGAAGTAGGCGGAATGTATGAAAGCTTTGTTCATGGCCTGGGAGTGGGGTACAAGGGCAAAGTTGAAATGGCACGCG
>JAFAGX010000686.1 GCA_019237515.1 Acidobacteriaceae bacterium | reverse complement strand
TGCCATAGCTCCATTCGACCAGATCGGGATCGACTTGAGCTTCGCCTCCATAACCGGCCAACTCGCAAGTGCGCATGGCGCGCTGCAAGGGACTGGTGAACACTTTCGCGAATCTCAATTCACGCAGACGCAGACCAAGCCTTCTCGCATTGCATTCCCCACGCGGGGTTAGCGGTAAATCAACGAGGCCGGTATGTTGGCCTGTAATCGTCCACGCGGTTTCGCCATGTCTGGCGAGGTAAACAATCGGGAATGTTTCGTTCATGCACTACTCCTACTGCTCGTCCGGCGGTCGAGCCCATAGGGTGCTCCGACCAAGGCAGCTTGAGTGGTGATAGGATGCGCGGGCACGCGCGCCATCACCTTCCCCTGAAACTTCGCTCCCACCCGGTTCGCTTCTTCCGCGACGATCTTCTTTGCCTCCTGCGCCGCGGCAGATTCTGCGCTTGAAACCTTCGTCCTCTTTCTTTCTCTTACTTTTTCTTTGGCGGCTCCCTCTTTTTGTTATTAATCTGTTGTTCGAGGGCGCTAATTCTCTCCTAGAGCTGCTGCGTGGTCTGTGCGTACTGCTGCTTCGATTGATCGAGTTGCTGTTGCAAGTTCCCAGCTTGTTGGGCAGAAGCGCGCGATACCGGAGAACAAATCAGGAGTGACAAAGCAATCCGAGCGCAACAGTTCATAAAACTTATCGACTCTCGCCTCAGAGATCCCACTCAGCAAGTCCCGTTCCATCTGTGAAAAATCGCAAATGTTCGTACACACCGTCCAAACCAAGATTTGATTTGTGAGTACTGGTGGTGTTTGGGAAAGTATCGACGTCTGAAAGCAATCAAAATCGAGGAACTTGGGCCGGTTAATCTGATGCCTTAAGGCCTCTTACTGTACGGAAGCAGAAGAGCTCTCGATCTCGTATCTCGCAGTGACAGGTTTCTGCCCATCACGCCACATCTTTGTCGCTGTTGAACACACAGCGCTAACCGCTCCAGTTCAAGGCTCTCACAAGAAGTTGCGACGTTAGCGCCGCGATTCCGTTTAGACCTTGGCCCTTTTGGAGTCCAACACTTTGGAATTCCGGTTGCTTTCTTGTCACCTGGTTTGCTGGTATCCGACCTTTCTGCTGTCCGGCAACGACCGAGTGCAGATTGAACCGGATTGGCAGCCAAGGTAGTTGCTGTTTATGTGGCCGCTATTTGCATATTTCGTGTTGGTGGTTGTACTGGTCACCACCGTTTTGGTGGTTTCTTATCTGCTAGGGCCGAGGCACTCGGAACCCGCAACCGGTGAGCCTTACGAAGGCGGCATTGTGTCGGAAGGTTCGGCGCGCGTGCGTTTCTCGGTGCGCTACTACCTGATTGCAATGTTTTTTGTGGTCTTCGATTTGGAGGCGGTGTTCCTGTTCGCCTGGGCGGTAGCAGCGCGCGAGCTCGGCTGGGCCGGTTATTGCGAAGTCCTGTTATTTGTCGGCGTACTTGTCGCAGCTCTCGTTTACTTGTGGAAGGTTGGCGCGCTGGATTGGGCACGGAAGCTACGACCTGCAAAGGCGAGCAACTAATGCAATGGTCACTCACCAAACCCGACGTTACAGGCCTGCTGGCAACGCCTGAGCAAGAACCATTCGAACAGACCGTTCGTCGCAGTGTGGTTCTGTCGCGACTGGAGGATTTGGTCAATTGGGGCCGCAAGAATTCTGTTTGGCCATTCAACTTTGGCCTGTCTTGCTGTTACGTCGAAATGGCTACCAGCATTACGAGCAAGTTTGATGTCTCGCGCTTCGGCGCCGAAGTTATTCGAGGCACGCCTCGTGAAGCCGATCTCATGGTGGTCGCGGGAACTGTTTTCATCAAGATGGCGCCTATCGTTCAAAGGCTTTACGAACAGATGATGGAGCCACGCTGGGTCATTTCGATGGGCTCCTGCGCGAATTCGGGAGGCATGTACGACATTTACAGTGTCGTACAGGGCGTCGACAAGTTTTTGCCGGTGGATGTTTACGTCCCCGGCTGCCCTCCGCGTCCGGAAGCTTTCCTGGAGGGATTGCTGCTTTTGCAAAAGGCGGTGGGAACCGAACAGCGGCCGCTCAGCTGGGTGATAGGTCCGCAAGAAACGATTCGGTCGCCGCTTCCGTCGATTCGCGATCTGATGCGGCCGTCGCGACAGAAAGCCACGGTTCTGAGGGAGCCTGACGAGGTATGACAGCAGCCGCAATCATCGCGCAGCAAATCAGCGACCAGCTTGGGCCTGCTGTTACGCCTCAGAACACGCTCGACGGCATTCCCACTTTTTGGGTGGCGAAAGATCGCGTCTTCGGCCTGCTGCGCTTTCTCAAGGAAGAAGTAGATCGACCTTACAAGATGCTGTACGACCTCTCTGCGATCGACGAGCGCATGAGACAACATCGCGATGGCCAGCCGGCGAGCGATTTTACAGTCGTCTATCACCTTCTCTCACTAGAGCGAAACGACTACGTGCGGGTCAAGGTAGCTCTCGCCGAGGACTGCCTTTCGCTGCCAAGTATCACGTCGATCTGGCCTGCCGCTAATTGGTACGAGCGGGAAGTGTGGGACATGTTCGGGATCGCGTTCGACGGGCATCCCCACCTTCGGCGGATCCTGATGCCAAACAGCTGGTCGGGGCACCCGCTTCGCAAGGAACATCCGGCACGTGCGACGGAGATTGGTCCGTATCGGCTCTCGCCCCAAAAAGAACTGGAAGAGCAAGAGGCGCTCCGCTTCCGTCCCGACGAATGGGGCATGAGCCGAGAACGCGACGGCTCGGACTTCGTTTTCCTCAACCTGGGACCGCAGCACCCAGGCACACACGGTGTCTTGCGCATCGCGCTGCAGTTGGACGGTGAAGAGATTGTCGACGCGATTCCCCAAATCGGCTTTCACCATCGGGGAGCCGAAAAGATGGGCGAACGCCAATCCTGGCACACCTACATCCCGTACACCGATCGTGTGGATTACCTCGGTGGCGTAATGAACAACTTGGCATATCTCACTGCGGTCGAGAAACTCGCCGGCATCACTGTTCCACCTCGCGCCCAGGTAATTCGCGTCATGCTGGCGGAATTGTTCCGCATCATCAGCCATCTGGTCTGGTACGGCACCTTTGCCCAGGACGTCGGACAGATGTCACCGGTTTTCTTCACGTTCAACGATCGTGAGCGTGCCTTCAGCATCATCGAGGCGATCACAGGGGCGCGCATGCATCCGTCCTGGTTCCGAATTGGCGGCGTTACTGCGGACTTGCCGAAGGGATGGGAGAAGATGTTCCGCGAGTTCATCAAGTACCTTCCGCCTCGCCTTGTCGAATATGACCGGACAATCATGCGAAATTTCATTTTTAAAGCGCGCACGAAGGGGATCGGTAGCTTTACAGCCGACGAAGCTGTCGAGTGGGGAGTTACCGGTCCCAATCTTCGCGCGTGCGGTTTGGATTGGGATTTCCGCAAACGTCAACCGTACTCGGGCTACGACAACTTTGAGTTCGACATTCCAACCGGCGAACACGGCGACTGCTATGACCGGGCCGTAGTGCGGATCGAGGAGATACGGCAAAGCTTGCGCATCATCGAGCAGTGCGTGAACCAAATGCCCGAGGGTGCGTACAAATCCGATCACCCCCTGGCCACTCCTCCATTGAAGGACCGCACGATGCACGATATCGAGACCTTGATCACCCACTTCCTCAGCGTGACTTGGGGCCCAGTGATGCCCGTGGGGGAAGCCCTGGGTGCGATCGAAGCTACCAAGGGAAATAACGGTTATTACCTGGTGAGCGACGGCAGCACGGTCTCCTACCGTACCCGCATACGCACCCCCTCTTTCGCGCACATACAGACGTTGCCGTTAGTGGCCGAGGGCCTGATGATTCCCGACCTGGTGGTCATTTTGGGCAGCCTGGATTTTGTACTCGCAGATATCGACCGGTGAAGAAAGGAAACATGCTGACAGCCGAAGAAATTCGAGAAATTGAGACCGA
>JAFAGX010000669.1 GCA_019237515.1 Acidobacteriaceae bacterium | reverse complement strand
GTGCCCAACTGAAGCCGACGTTATATTGCGCGTCGATGGTCATGGGCAGGGCCTCGGTCCGGTTGTCGAGTCCCGTCTTGGTTTCTGTGATCAAACTCCACATCTGACCACCGGTGAAAGTCCATCCATTGGTGAGCGCGCCCTGGGCCCAAGCTTGCCGCTGACGGAGCGTGTAGCTGTTGCTCTGGTTGCTGTTGGAGGTCACGCCGGCCGACAGGAAATCCGCTTCTACATACCCAGAGACCTTGGCGCTAGCCAGTTTCCCTTCGCCCAACATCGAGACACGGGACTGACGCCCGGAACCGAACCACTCCGAGATGTGGGACGCGTTGGCGCCGTCAAACGGAATGCTGTTGAACGGTGTGTTGATATCGGCACCCAATGCATGCTGGCGGTACACGCTTTCTGCCGCCAGAAAGCCTCCCGGGGTAATCGTGATGCCTTTGTAATGCAGCGCGAGAGGATGCTCCAGATCGGAGTGAATGGCCTTTTGCGTTTCCTGCAAGCTGAGCGCTGCGTTAGCGGCGTTCTGCTTCATGTCACTCACATCCGACTTGAGATCGGAAACACTCTGCTGCTGCGAGCTTGCTTCCTGGGCTGCCTGGTCGGCTCTTGCCTGTGCTGCTGCGGCTGCCGATTGCGCCTGCTGCAATTGTTGCTGGGCTTGCATCCAGGCCTGATCGCGCTGCGCGAGTTGTTGGCGCAACTGTTCGATCTGCTGTTGTTGTGCTGCTAAGGCATCTTTCAGTTCCTGTACATCTTTTGTCGTTACAGCTGCCGCACGTGCGGTTTTCTTCTTTGTCGCGGTACCAGGCGTGGCTGTCTGCGCCTGCGCTAACAAAGCTCCTGTCAGTAAGAAAGCTACCACCCACCTGAGGAAAGACTTCATTTCTTGCTCCTTCACCTCGTATTTAGAGGTCTGTAGTCAGTTTTGAAAATAAACTGTGAGAGCGCGAGTATTCGCGCTCTCATCAACTTACTAATTGCACAAATCTGTTTTCGTAAGAACCTCGGATAATGAAGAGCCATACTTGCGCACTTCTCGGGACCATGGACCTGAGGCCCACCTAGTGGCCCGGCTGAGGACAAGAACGGAATTGTTACTTCACCGCCAGCTTTCGATACGTTTAATGAACCTGCTTTATTTCACCTTTAACTTTTGCCGCCACGTTCTCGGGCAGCGGCGCGTAGCTCAAATCCGCCGTTATCTTCTGGCCGTCATCCACCATCCAGTTGAGGAAGTCTGCAATGATCTTCCCTTTAGCCGGGTCCTTCGATTGGGTCGGGATCAATAGCCAGGTGAAACTCGAAATGGGATACGCATCTTTGCCGGGAGCGTTCGTGATCGACACACGAAAATCCGGAGGCATGCTTTTCACCGAAGCCGCGGCGGCGGTGACGCTGTCCAAGCTGGCTTTCACAAAGCTTCCCGCCGAATTCCTCACCACGCCGTAGGGAATTTTGTTTTGCACCGCGTAGATCAGCTCGATGTAGCCAATGGCGCCCTGCATCTGCCGGATCATCCCGGCTACACCCTCGTTGCCCTTGCCGCCCAATCCCACCGGCCATTTCACAGAGGTATTCTTGCCGACCTGGCTTTGCCATTCCGGACTGACTTTCGACAGATAGTCTGTAAAAATGAACGTTGTCCCGCTGCCATCCGACCGATGGACAACAATGATCGGCTGGTTAGGCAAGTTGACGCCTGGATTGGCTCCCGTCAAAGCCGGATCATTCCAAGACGTGACCTTTCCGAGGAAAATTCCCGCCAATGCCTCTGGAGTGAATTTGATCTCGGCGTTCACGCCCGGAATGTTGTAAGCGGGCACGACTGCACCCAAAACCGTGGGAACGTGCAGGATCTTGGTTTTGGCTTGAGCCAGTTGCTCATCACTCATGGGCCCGTCACTCGCACCAAAATCCACGGTTCCGGCCAGGACTTGCCGAATTCCGCCACCACTACCGATTGATTGGTAGTTGATCTCCACGTCAGGATGAAGCTTGTGATATTCGCTGAACCACTTGGAGTACATCGGATAAGGGAAAGTTGCTCCCGCTCCGTTTAATGTTGTTTGTGCAATTGCAGGTAGAGCTAAGAGAACACAGAGAACCGCTAAACGGCGTAGCACCGTACGAGGCCTCCTGGGATGATTGTCATTCCCGTTTCTAAGCGGCAAATGTTACAGACAGGTTACAAATTCATGAATTTCTAATGAATCTCCAACAAGGGATTGGAGTTAGTCAACACCTTAAGCACCGAATATGTCACGATTCGTGCCAAGAATATCGGCGCTTTGTGGCGTCCGGGATGAGGAAGTAGGAGGGTTTACCTCGCGACCGCCGTACGGTCTCTGAGTATTTCTTCGACCGCGGCAATGGCGGTTTCGATCTCGTCGTCGGTGTTATAGAAGTGTGGTGACATGCGGACACCCGCTTTAGGCCGAAAGTCGACCAGAATGTCGCGCCTTAGTAGCTCCTGACAGACTTCCTTAGCATCCGTCATATCGATCGAAACCGTGCCGCCTCGTTTTTCGGGGTCGCGCGGCGAATTTATGCGCCAGCCGTGTTTTTCGGCGAGTTGGATCAACTTCGCGGTCTGGCGTTTCGACTTTTCGCGAATTCGCGGAATTCCAACTTCCGAAATGATTTTCAGCCCCGGCCGGGCGGCCTCCAGTGCCGGAATATGTGTCGTCCCATTCATAAACCGGAAGGGCGGATCGCTATAACGGATCGGCCCGGTTTCAAACGCCATGGAATCCTGATGCGCGAACCAGCCAGTGAACCTTGGCTCCAGCTTCTTTCCTAAATCCGGCCGCACATACAGATAGCCAACTCCCGGGCCGCCGCAAAGCCATTTCAGAACTCCGCCGCAAGCAAAATCAACATTCAGGGCCTGCACGTCCACCGGAACCGTACCAAGCGACTGAAAAGTATCCAGGATTACAAGTGCGCCGACCTTATGAGCCTTTTCCACGATTGCCTTCGCATCATTGATGTAGGCGCTGCGAAAAATCACGTGTGAAACCGGGACCAGCAGCGTGGTTTCATCGATGGCATCAAGCAGACGCTCGGTGGGGACCGTGATTCCATCATCGGTCTTCACCATATGGACGCGCGCACCGATCGCCCGTTGCGCCTCCCAGAAATACATGATGGAAGGAAAATTCATGTCGGTGTAAACGACTTTGTTGCGCTTCCCGGAAAAGTCGAAACAGGATGCAAGCACGGCCTCACAAGTGGTTACATTCTGATGTGTCGATACCGAGCCTTTGGCCGCATTCATCAGGGCGCCGATCTCGTCGCCAACCTCAACCGCCAGCATCCACCAACGCTCTTCCCAGGCGCGTACGCCTCGCGTCGCCCACGTGTCGG
>JAFAGX010000611.1 GCA_019237515.1 Acidobacteriaceae bacterium | reverse complement strand
AGCTGCAGCGAACTTTCTGGCGTCCGCCCCGCAACAACCGAAATCACGGTTCGAGCGGTTCTGTAATGAGAACGCCTGGTGGCTGGAAGATTTCGTTCTTTACGATGCATTACGGGACCGTTATCAGCATCGCAATTGGAAAGAGTGGCCTTCGGAGTTGGCGCGCCGCAATGCGCAAGCTCTTAACAAGGCGCGCGCGGAACTGGCAAGCGACATCGGCAATCGCCGAGTGATTCAATTCTTTTTCTGGGAACAGTGGCGTGCATTACGTCGCTGTTGCGCCGAGAAGTCGATCCGGGTAGTTGGAGATATCGCGATCTTTGTGGACTACGACAGCGCCGACGTCTGGGCGCAACGCGAGCTCTGGCGCTTGCGCGACGATCTCGAACCCGAGGTTGTTTCGGGAGTTCCTCCTGATGCGTTTAGCGCGACTGGGCAGCGCTGGGGCAATCCGCTCTACAACTGGGAAGCAATGCGAGCTCGCGGATTTGAATGGTGGGTGCAGCGGTTGCGCTGGGCAACCCAGACCTGCGATCTCATTCGCCTCGACCACTTTCGTGGCTTCGCTCAGTTCTGGGAGATTCCGGCGCACGAGGAAACGGCGATTCACGGCCGCTGGGTCGATGGTCCACGTGACGAACTCTTTGACAAGCTGAAGCAGGAACTGGGCGGGCTTCCGTTTTTTGCCGAGGACCTGGGCTTCATCACGCCGGATGTGCATGCCTTACGCGAACAGCATCAGATCCCAGGAATGGCAGTGCTACAGTTCGGATTCGGCGATCCTGGCGCACATGTTTATTTGCCACATCGGCTTACGTCTGACCGCGTGGTTTACACCGGCACCCACGATAACAACACCACTGTCGGTTGGTGGACTTCGAGTGCGACCGATTACGAAAAAAGATCAGCACTCGCGTATTTGGGATGCTCGGAAGACGGAATCAACTGGGGGATGATCCGTGCGGCACAGGCTTCTCCAGCGAGTCTGTCCGTGGTTCCACTGCAAGACGTTCTCGGATCAGGAAGTGAAGCTCGCATGAATACTCCCAGCACGCACACCGGAAACTATCATTGGCGGTACCAGCCGGGATCGCTGAGACCGGAACTGGCACAAAAATTGGCGGCACTTGCAGAGGTGACGGATCGCCTGCCGCAACCAATGGCGATTCCGGCGAGCGCGGAGTTTTTCGCTTAGCTAGGGGCGCATAGGACCAAAATATACAACGAGAGTGCGCGGACAGGGATGTCCGCGCTTCAAATCGTTATTTCTACTTCAAAGAGAGCCCTACGGCTTTTCCGGCTTGATTCCGCAGGCTTGATGAACTTTGGCGACATCAAGTCCGGCAGGGCTGAACTCGGCGATCTGCGAGCCCTCCCTCGAATCAAATTCCACCTTAAAGATATTTGCCTGGATCAATTCGCGAGCTGTGTCTTCATCCATGGCGAGGAAATCCCCGTTCACCCAATTCCAGTTGTGCTTGGAGTGGTGATTGTCGACTCGGACGATGACGCGCATCTGCGGGCGTCCCCAGAAACTCGCCCGATTGGGACCCGACATTCTTAAATTCGGATGGAAATCGGCAAGCTTCAGCTTGCCTGCAACGCAGAAAATCATAACTTCGGGCGGGCGATCGCTATCCCGCAGGTTATTATCCGCGGGCAGATCGAATTTGACCCGCTTCTCTCCCGTCATCTTCTCTTCAGCTTCCGACATGGTCCATTTGCCACCAGCAGGCACAGCGTTATTTTGTGCCGGGGCGAGTACCGCCAAGCTGGCCAGAATTGCGATGATATAGCGCAGGGCTTTCACGTTGCGCTCCTTAGGGTTTCGTTACTCAACTATATAAACCCAGGATTGCACGAAAGTTGCGGCAACGTGAGCCTGGAACCATGCTTGACAATCGACGGTCGTAGCACCCAAAGGTGAGGACACCTGCCCCTACGCAATCTTCACATAATCGCGTATAAAGAAGCGTCCTGATGAACCGCGAGGGCACACTCCGAACGTTCTCACCGCAGCGGCTATGGTCGGTCCTGCCGAAAGTTGAAAAGTCGACCCTCCCCGATTTGCTGATGTTTGCGGCTGGGATAGCGCTGTTCTACAGCATCGCGCTGGTGGGCCGGACATGGTTTGCGCCGTTTAATCCGTCGGTTGAAATCTCACGAAGTCCACGGGCACTTCCGGTGTACGCGGCTCTGTCGTTGCTGAGGATCACAATCGCCTATGGGCTGAGCCTAGCGTTCACGTTCGTCTATGGGTATATCGCGGCGTATAACCCGCGGGCCGAAAAGTTCATGATCCCGCTGCTGGACATCCTGCAATCGATTCCGGTGTTGAGCTTTTTACCCGGAGTCATGCTGGCGATGGTCGCGCTTTTTCCCAGCCGCCAGCTGGGGGTTGAGTTGGGGGCGATTCTGCTGATTTTCACCGGGCAGGTTTGGAACATGGCGTTCAGCTTCTATGCATCGCTGAAGAGCATTCCCCGCGAGATGCGGGAAGCGGCAGAGATTTACCGCTTCAGCTGGTGGCAGCGTTTTACCCAGATGGAGTTGCCATTCGCCGCGATCGGACTGGTGTGGAACTCCATGATGTCGGTCGCTGGGGGCTGGTTCTTCCTGATGGCGTGCGAGATGTTTGTGCTCGGCTCGCGGGATTTTCGTTTGCCCGGATTAGGTTCGTACTTGCAGACCGCATCCAGCGCGGGCGACACGCCGTCGATTTTATGGGGCTTGGTAACCATGATCACGGTGATCGTGTTGCTGGATCAGTTTGTCTGGCGCCCGATAATCGCGTGGGCGGAAAAATTCAAGTTTGAGCAGGTAGAAAGCACAAACGTGCCGCATTCCTGGGTGCTCGATTTCCTCCGGCATTCTCGGATTCTTGCCGGCCTCCATAAGCGTGCAGTAGTTCCGGTTCGAGAATCTCTCATGGCACGTTTTGCGCGCAGCAGTGAAGCGGAGGAGAGCAAAGAAACACGCTGGAAAACCTGGCTGGCGCGGGATGTGGCAGTAGCGGCGCTTGGGCTGATCACCTACGCGATCGTGCGCGTTGTCCTTCTACTGACGGGGCTCACGCGGCCTGAAATTATGGAACTGGGATTGGGACTGGGAGCGACGTTTTTGCGGGTACAAGTGGCATTGCTGATTGGCGCTGCGTGGACCATCCCAGTGGGTGTGTGGATCGGATTCAATCCCCGAATGGCGAGAGTGGCACAGCCGCTGGCGCAGATCGCAGCTTCTGTTCCGGCGACGGCCCTTTTTCCCGTGGTCCTGCTCATTTTGATTCGCTTGGGTGGAGGACTGGGGATCGGCTCAATCGTTTTGCTTTTACTCGGAACGCAGTGGTACATCCTGTTCAACGTGATTGCAGGAGCAATGGCGATTCCCACCGATCTGAAGGAAGTCTGCTCGGTCCATCGCATCACAGGCATTGAACGGTGGAAAAAACTGATCCTACCGGGAATATTTCCGTATCTGGTGACGGGACTTGTGACCGCCTCCGGAGGTGCATGGAATGCCAGCATCGTCGCGGAGTACTTTCACTTCAAAGGGCAGATTTTTTCTACGACGGGATTGGGCGCCACGATCAGCAAAGCGACGGATACCGGAAATTTTGACCTGCTGATCGCGTCCACCATCGTGATGGCGGCAACGGTGGTAACGGTGAATCGGCTGGTGTGGCGGCGGCTGTACCACTTGGCCGAGACGCGCTTCAAACTGGAGACGTAAAAAACCGGGATCTTGCGATCCCGGCGTAGTTGGCTGGTTGCCCGGAAAATCCTTGTCGATAGAGAATGAGCGTCCACGCCCGTGACGTTCAGAAAGTCCCGGGCGGGCGAGACGCCCGCCCTCCACCAATTTAGGCGCTTCGCCTCGGCCGCACAGTCAAGTCCCGCACCTGCGTGAGAATGCTCGACATCTGCATTCCGTTAAGTTGCGAGACAAAGGGAAGAATTTCCGCGACAAACTGGTCCTGCATCAACTCGCGGATTTCTTCCTGACGGCTGCGTTCGCTGCCGCTCAAAAGATCGGGCACGGTCACCTCCAGAGCCTTCGCCAATCTCTCCAAAGACGAGAGTGTGGGCGTGGCTTTCTCGTTCTCGATCTTGGAAACATAGGTTCGCGGCACCGACATTCGTGCCGCGAGTTGCCGCTGGCTTAGCCCATTGCGCAGGCGCATGGAGCGGATGGCCGCAGCCAGGTTCAGATGCCCACGCCCGTGCATAGGCATCATCTGTGGAGGTGGCGGGGTTAAAACCACCTCGGGTTCTTCCTCGTCCAAAGGCGCGTGGCAGCGCCGGCAAAGGTCGTTAGTTGTTCGGAATTGAACCAGCAGGCAGTGATCGCAACGAACGACTTCCCTGGAATCGACCGGGGCAAGCGTAGTAGCCATTAGGTGTTGGGAGGGGCCAGAGCGGGCTTCCCTGAAACCAGCGCCGAACCAAACTTGGCACTTGGTTTCAAACCTGGTGCGTAATCTGCGGTAGAAAGCCTGTGGAAGTCAAGTAAAATCTAGAAGCAAACGGCACGAACAATCCAGAAAAAGCAAAGTTATCCAGCGAAAAACCGGAGAAAACAGGTACAAAGCTATGAATGATCGCGCGGCAGCGTGGTGTTTACTAACTGAGTTCACCCAATCAGAAAGCTTGCGTAAGCATGCCTTGGCGGTAGAGGCATGCATGCGCGCTTACGCCAGGAAATTTGGCGAGGACGAGGAGTTATGGGCCGTGGTGGCGCTCTTGCACGACTTTGATTATGAGAAGTACCCAAGCCTTGAAGATCATCCATACAAGGGCAACGAAATTTTGAAAGAGCGGGGATGGCCGGCGGAAATTCGCCGCGCCATCATGTCTCATGCGGAATATACGGGAGTCACCCGTGATACCCCGATGGAAAAATCGTTGTTTGCCTGCGATGAATTGGCGGGCTTCATCACCGCGGTAGCTTTGGTCAAACCGAGCAAGTCGCTGGCCGAAGTCGATGCGAAGTCCGTGCGGAAAAAGATGAAGGACAAAGCATTCGCCCGCAGCGTGAATCGGAATGACATTGTGACCGGGGCTGCGGAGCTGGGGGTAGAGTTAGAAGAGCACATCGCATTTTGCATCGAGGCGATGAAGGCGATTGCGGAGAAACTGGGGCTCGATGGCAGCCTGGCAGGAGTACGAGCCACGTAGGGACAGCCGCTCTCCGCTGTCCGGCCGGGCACATTTGCGAGGTTAGGGTGGGGAACTCCGGAAGGGTCTCGCCATCACCCAGGAACACACCCGCCCCTTGCAAAGGCGCAAGGAGCGGGGCACCCGCGCCACTTCGGACTCAACCTCAAAATAACTTCCCTACAGAAATGCACCGACGCGAAATC
>JAFAGX010000097.1 GCA_019237515.1 Acidobacteriaceae bacterium | reverse complement strand
GATCGAGGCCGAAATTCGATATGGTGATTCCATGTTTCGCGTGCGGGTTCGCGACGATGGCAGAGGCATCGATCCGAAGGTTCTAAAAGACGGTGGCAAGGCCGGACATTGGGGATTGCGCGGCGTGCGCGAGCGTGCCGACCGGATTGGAGCTAACTTGGACGTCTGGAGTGAACCCGGAAACGGCACCGAAGTCCAGTTGCTTGTTCCAGCCTCGATCGCTTACGAAAACTACCGCGACAGCTACCGAGCCAAACTGCTTCGAAAGGTGAAACCTGGTGCCTAGTGCTCCTGACCTAATTCGGATTCTTACCGTCGATGATCACCCCGTGCTGCGGAAAGGACTTACCGCATTAGTCAACGCTGAGCCTGACTTGAAATTGGTTGCCGAAGCCTCCAATGGGAAAGAAGCTATCGAAGCATTTCGATCTCACCGGCCAGACATAACCTTAATGGACATACAGATGCCGGGGCTCGACGGGATTCAAGCAATCGAGGCTATTTGCAGGGAGTTTCCTGAGGCGAGGATCATCGTGCTGACGACCTATACTGGCGACGCGCAGGTAGTGCGCGCCCTGAAAGCTGGCGCAAAAGCCTATGTTCTTAAGGGGCATGTGCTGGACGAACTCCTGGATACGATCCGTGCGGTGCATGCCGGAAAGAAGCGAATTCCTCCCGATGTGGCCGCCGAACTCGCTGATCATGCCACGGACGACGCGTTGACGGAACGCGAAATCGACGTTTTGAAATTGATTGCGGCCGGTAACGGAAATAAACAGATTGCGGATCAGCTTTCGATCGGCGAGGCGACCGTCAAGAGCCGCGTTACTAATATTTTGTCGAAGCTCGGCGCCAACGATCGGGCCCACGCCGTAACCATTGGTCTGAAGCGCGGCATCATCGAGCTTGATCCTAGCCAAAAGTAGGAAAAAGCTTCCGACTTTGAGGTGTTCCGCCTCTTTGCAAATTGCCCTACGATCTGCGTGGGAGAAACTTTGCAAAGACTTTATTCGACATTCGCCGACCGATGGCCGGGTGCCGGTCTACTGATTCAGCGCTTTGTGGCTGCAATCTTGCTGATTCGCCTCTGCGTGGTACACCTTACAGACTCACCTCTTTCCATGTCTATGATTCCGCAGATCATTGGCGCATGTGCCGCCATGCTTTTTCTTGTCGGACTCTGGACACCCCTGATAGGAGCGTTGATCTCGGTGGTCGCCGTATCATTCAAAAAGAAACACCTTAGTGATCCGTGGATTTCGATCATCTTGGCAACGATCGGTGCCACTTCGGCGATGCTTGGGCCGGGAGCATACTCGGTCGATGCTCGCCTTTTTGGAAGAAGACACCTGGACGTCTAAAACACTGACATCCTCTCATACCACTAAAAGGTTACTTTCTTGACCGACCTTGGTTGAAAGCATAATCCGACCATTTACCGTTGCGGCTCAGTTCAGATTGTTTCAAACTCACCTCACATCGCGACAAGAAACGATGAAACTTTCAGGGGGTGAAAGATGGCTTCGGCTCCAACAACAACTGAGACGTTTGGTGGAAATCCTGCGAATTTATCGTACATCCTTGGTCAGCAATTTGAGTCACGACCCACGTCGAACGGCACACCCATTGTCTTTCTAATAAGCGGCGATCCTTCTAAACAAGAGTCGCTGCAATCACTCATCAGCCGCCAAGGGTGGCAGTTTGAGACATTCGAGTCGGCGCGCGAATTTCTCGCCCGGCCGCGACCAGTTGTTCCGAGCTGCCTGATCCTGGATCTCTGTTTGCCGGATCTGGACCGCCTCGAAGACCAAAAGCAGATCGCGCGGGAACGCGCCGAGGTGCCGATTGTCGTGATCTCCGGCTATGAGAATATTGCAGCAACCGTGCAAGCCATGAAGGCGGGAGCGGTTGATTTTCTCCTCAATCCATTCAGCAATGAGATTTTGCTTACGGCAGTCCGTGAGAGCCTCGAGTGCAGCCGTACGGCCATGCATCGCGACATGGAGATTAGCGATGTTCGAAACTGCTATGCCTTACTGAGCCGTCGAGAACGGCAAGTGATGGCTCTGGTAGTCTCCGGCTTGTTGAACAAACAGGTCGGCGGAGAACTGGGCATCAGCGAAATCACGGTGAAGGCACACCGGCGGCAGGTCATGAGGAAGATGAAGGCGAATTCGTTGCCCGATCTGGTGAGGATGTCGATTCGTCTCGGGCCCACGCGCGGGGCTTGTGCGAACACCCGCGTGGAGTAGTTTTCGGCAATTCGCACCTACCAAGTTAGCGCGCAGAAAGGCGCCGGGTGCCCCGCTCCGTGCGCTTTTTGCAAGGGGCGGGAAGATTGCCGCAGTTGCATAACGTCAGTGTCGTTGATCCGTACCAAGTTTCGGAAGAAGGATGGGCCACCCGCCCTGGGATTCTACAACTGCAAGCCGGTTCTCCGACAAAGCCGTGCTTCGACATTGGCCCCACCTTTCGAAAACCGCGAAAGGTGGGGCAC
>JAFAGX010000094.1 GCA_019237515.1 Acidobacteriaceae bacterium | reverse complement strand
CCCGGCGCGGTGCCGCTCTGCCGTAACCATGAGTACTCGTTATGGAAGGCAAACCCGGCTCGCGGATTCATAATCGGGTACCAGCGGAAGCCGAAGGTATACATGTCAATGTTGCCGAAATTCGATGGATTCGTAGTCAATGCCTGCTGGGAGACACGCTCCCATTCTGAACGTTGAATGAAGATCAGCTGCGGATTGTAGACGTAGTGGCTCTCCACCATGTAGCCATTCCATGTGGGAGCGCGGGCAGTCGCAGGCAGAATCGGGGAAACCCCAGGCGTGTAGATCGGGCCGAAGGTTCCGGTGCCCAGTCCAGGAGATCCGTTGCTTGGGTTTAGGGCATTGCCGAAACCTTGTCCAAAGTAGGCGTTGTCGTACCCATGCTGGGTAAGAACCAGGAAGTCGAGGTTACCGAGGTAGATTTCTCCGACAAAGCCGGCACGATAGAAGCTCTTGTTGTTACTACCTGTGCCGATGACTGGAACGCCCCCGGAAGTAAGAAAGGTGACCGGCGCCGATCCCACCATCGCGTATCCACCAATTCGCTCAACTCCGAGCTTACCCGCATCGAATGCCTGGCTGGCCGCGAAAAATCCAGAATAGGAATTGGCTCCAGAAGCCAGGTTCACATTGCCGTCGGTCGTGCTAAGCAGCGCCGCGGAAATGCGAGTGCGGTCGTCCGCCGAGTGACCCATGTACTCCAGTCCGAGTTGGTTGTCTCCGATCTGCCCGTAAATGTTGGCGTCTCCCTGCGGCAGGAAGTGATACGTTTGGTAAACCCCAGAGAGACTGGTTAAGGTCAGTATTCGCTTCTCGGAGATCAGGTTGTCGAGTTCGAACTTGCCGAGTTTGATGTTCAGCCAGGGACTTCCTGCTAAATTGTCCAGACGGGCCATCACTGTCTCGAAGTGGAATGTTGCGGTGGAATCCGACGAAGGCAGAACGTAAAACGAGAAATTCTTTTCTAACGTGCCGCCGGTATGAAAGTCGAGTCCGCTCAGATCGAAGCCCTGGGCATTCACGGTTTTGTTTATCGACGGACTTGTCGCGACTCCGGTCACGCTATCAACCGCAACCTTGTCCGTACTCTCGCGATGCCAGTAAGGAGTGATACGGAAAGTGACTGGCCAGTAAGATGGATTCTGCCAAATGGGCGAATCGCGATCATTCATAAGCTGGTAGCCGTTGTCTTTGAATTTCTGGCCGAAATAATTCAGCATCGGCCAAGCCTCATGGCATGCCGAACACCGCAGGCCGTATTTGCGAGCGAATGCAGGCAAGGCATGAGCTTTGGGCAAGGATGAGAGGCAAAAGATCAATAGTAAGAAAGCTGCCAAAGCCCTCTCGCGACAGGCCATTCGATCCTCCTAAGAATCAAGGGCACACTGCTAATTTCTTGTTATGGGAAGGCGCACTGGCAAAGCTGGCGGCGTCTTCCGTTCCGGGCGCGAACTCTCCCTGGAGCTCTGGGTGAACTCCCACGGAGGTTCCACGTCTGGAACTACCCCACAAGTGCGCGTGGACGCACAAGTATCATGTTCTGAAGAACAGTGTCAAGCGAAAATAAACGCCATCGATTTGGCGGATCAGGAAAATCGATCAGAGAGCGTTTTCATGCAACACCTCGCACGAGCATTCTGGCGAATGCCATGGCCATGCGTTTGGCGTGCGTACGCTCTTCGCCCAAGACCAGCGGCCGCATGAAGCCAAAGACAAAACCAAGGATGCCGACCGATTGCGCCAGTGTCTCGAGTTCATCTTTCGCCAGGGTTGCAGCGGATGGATAGCGTTTCAATCGTTCCAGGATCGCCTTGGAGCGTATGGAGATGCCGCCGCGCTTCATAGCGTCGGCAACTACGGAATCTATGAATGCCCGGGTTATTACGACTTTCAGGAGATCCTGCGTACCCCAGAATCGTTCCACCTCCCACAGCACGAGTTGGATGAATTCGGTTGGAAGGTCGCGACCTGGTTGCAATTCGCGGCCTAGATCTGCGACTTCTGTGGAGAAGTGATGATCGATCAGAGTAGTCAGCAAACCCGCTTTGCCATTGAAATAGCGGTGGATGAGCCCTTCGGCGCAACCTGCCCCGGCAGCGATTTCCCGGGTTGTGGTTGCTTCGTAACCCCTGGTAGCGAACAGCTTCAGCGCAGATTGCAAGAGGGCAACTTCTTTCGCTGCGCGATCTCGGGTTCTCTTTAATTTATCGAAAGGCAGTCTGGTGGGAGGATTGCTCAGCCTGGGCAATCTGCGCTCGGATATGTGGATGGCGGTCATTACCGAAGATCCCGAGGCCCACAACTGGGATTGACGATATTGCGCGATTGGCCGCGAATGTCAAGCATTTGTTGACGCAGACAGCAAAAATCTAACGAAAAGGACAAGCGAAAGTGATGGCTCGACGCGAAGATTGCGCGAGCAGATGGGCATAGATCGGAAAGGAATCAAGCCTAATCAGCAGGGAACCACTTTGCCAGATAACAATCCAGGCTCGCCTCAGCGGCCAGGTTTTAAAGTTGACAGCGTAGCCCGCCGGAGAGTAAGAGCTAATGATACAAGTAGCACCAGCGGTACTCATCGTAATGTCAATCCCCATTCTTGCGCACATGCAGCGCATCCCCGGCTACCCGCAATCGACACGGAAAAACAAATTGCGCTGTTGCCGGCCAGCGAAATGGAGGCTTGTCTTCGGAGCCTCACTTCCAAGCTTGCTTCTAATCACTGCGGTCTTGCCGCTTTACGCGCGCCAGCACACAAAAAAAGAAGACTATGGCATGGGTTATTCCTCGGAGATTGCAGCTCCGGAGTCTGAGGTCCTTCAGGCTGTCGAAGACGTCGTAAACGACGGAATGATTCAAGGGAGCAAAGAGTACAGCAAAGATAAGAACATCGAGAAAGCGTTCGCGGCGGAATCCTCTTCTCTGTTTCCAGAGTGGACCGGCTCCGGCAAAGTTTTCTACAAGGTGCGGGAGAAGGTGCTGGCACCGATTAATTTCAAAGAAAGCAACGATGAGGGTACGCTCGCGGTGCGCTACGTTGTCGAAAGCAAAGCTGGGCAGCAGACGATTGTTCGTATTGACGCAGTGTTCGTGGAAGATTTCCGTCACACCGTTCATCCTTCCAACGGCAGTGTGGAAAGTGCAGAGTACAAGGACATTCAGGATCATGTAGATAATATTGAGGCGCAGAAGAAGCAGGCGGCGGATAGTGACAAACACCGTCAGGAGGAATTGGCCCAGCAAAGTCTTCTGCATAAGAACCAAGAAGCTGCCGCTCTGGAAAATGCAGAATTATCGTCGGGAACATTAGAGCAGCGGGTCGCAGATCTTCGTCACCGGTTGGAAAGGGTAGTGAAAGCTCCGGGAGCGCAGCTCAAGTCAGCTCCCTTTCAAAGCGCAACCAATCTCAAATCACTCGATCCTGGCGCTGAACTGGTGATACTGATCGTTACTCCGTACTGGTATGGAGTCGAAACCGAGGACGGTCAACACGGATGGATCAACCACTCACAACTGGAGCCTCTGCCGTGAGCGGATTAAGGCCTGCGGTATGGGGAGTGCTTTGCGCGAATGTGTGCTGGTTTCTGCTTCTACCTGGCCTGGCATCCGGCCAAACCGTGCCGTACGAAAGAACGTTTCCCCAGTCCAAGGCGAGCATTGAAAAAGCATTGAAAGAATTGCAGTCCCAGGGCGCGGGGCGCCTACCGACCCTGGAGGGTTTTGCCAGTTCTGGAGACCGCTCGCTTGATCGCTTCCAGCGCGGCTATTACCAATGCAGCAGCGAAGTCGTAAGCTTGCCGGGAGGAGGGACGCGCGTACGGGTGGCTGCGAAGATCACAGCCTGGTATGCCGATCCGAATAATTCACGATCGGGGTACCAGGTACTCTCATCAAACGGCAGAATCGAGACTGATTTCTTGGATCAACTGCAGGACGTGCTGCAGCGCAGTGCGTCTAAAATGGAATCCAGCGCGCCTGCGAAGGCGGCAAACCGCAGGCCTGCGCCCGAGCCCGCGCTCTCTGCACCGGCACCTCACGACACCGTTCCAGGCGAACCCATTCTGTCGGCGAAATCGCCGGACTCGACCAAATCACCTTTTATCAGTGGCACGCCAGTGGAGGGATTTGGCTCGCTCGAGAGCCGTAAAGCGGTAAACGACCGGCACAGTGACGAGCTTACGAAAGAAGCAAAAAACCTCGAGGAGATCGCGCGCAACCAGGCACATCCAAATAACCTCATCGCCGTGAAGAACTCAGGTACACCAATTCTGACGAGCCCGGTTGAAGGAGCAAAGATCCTTTTCCTCGCCTCGGCGGAGGATGAATTCGAAGTGCTGGATACGAATGCCAACTGGGTGCACATTCGAATCTCTGGGCTTTCGCGAGGATGGATCCGGCGCACTGCAGCTGAAATACCGGACTCATCGACACCCGCGATGGAAACGAAAGCGGAAAGCACTCCCACTCAGGCAACATCTTCACCTGAAAGCAAAATACCCTTTCAGGTCGAGAACGAGCAGATTGCGTCGTTTCCCGGCAGTTGGGAACCCCTGCGTGGCAGGACGGTGAAGATTATCTCGGTGCAGGAAACCAAAGATAAAGTTGGGGCAACGAACTCCCAGGCCAAGCTCGATTACGCGAAGTCGCTGTTCGAACGCGAATACGTTGAGCTGACACGTGACTCAACCTTGGCCGCCGGCGTAGTGGTAGTCTTCGATGCCGAAGATGGCGGCATGATGGCCACCACTTTGCCGGTACTACAGCAATGGAAGGCTGGAACACTTTCCGACGACGCTCTGTGGCGACGCTGCTACTTTGATCCTCCGGAAATGTTCCACGCTACAGTCACGCGATAGACTCCGTGAGCCGCCGCTACCTCGTCTAAGCTCACGCCAAATCAAAGCGATCGGCGTTCATTACCTTGCTCCATACCGCGACGAAGTCTTTCACAAACTTCTCTTTCGAGTCGTTTTGTGCGTAGACTTCGGCGAGGGCACGGAGCTGAGAGTGCGAACCGAACAGAAGGTCGACACGAGTCGCAGTCCACTTGAGCTTGCCGGTTTTGCGATCATGACCCTCGTACACCGGGCCGGAGCCGTTGGAACTTGCCGAAGGCTGCCACTGCGTATTCATGTCGAGCAGATTGACGAAGAAATCATTCGTCAGCGTCTCCGGCCGATGAGTGAATACTCCGTGCTTTGAGTGCCCGAAATTCGTATTCAGTACACGCATGCCGCCGATGAGGACTGTCATTTCAGGAGCCGTCAGGTTCAGCAACTGCGCCCGATCCAACAATAATTCCTCTGCGAGTCTTTGCTCTCCCTTGCGGCGATAGTTGCGGAACGCGTCTGCGGCAGGCTCCAGTGGTGCGAACGAATGCACGTCGGTCTTCTCCTGCGAGGCATCTGTGCGACCCGGCGAGAATGGAACTTTCACGTCGATTCCGGCCTTTTTCGCAGCTTCTGCCACGCCTGCACAGCCGCCGAGAACAATCAGGTCGGCCAGGGAAACTCTCTTTACCTTGGTTCCATTCTTTTTCTGAGAGCTGTTGAACTCGTTCTGGATCGACTCAAGCTTGTGGAGCACCTTCGCAAGTTTGGTGGGCTGGTTCACCTCCCAATCCTTTTGCGGGGCGAGGCGAATGCGGGCTCCGTTCGCGCCGCCACGCTTGTCGGATCCGCGGAAGCTTGAGGCCGCTGCCCAGGCAGTCGTCACCAGTTCCGAGATCGACAGCCCGGACTTGAGAATTTTTGCCTTGAGAGCGGTAGCGTCCTTCTCATCAATCAATTTGTGATCCACTGCAGGAACCGGGTCCTGCCACAGCTGCTGCTCCTTGGGAACAAGCGGACCAAGATAACGCGAGATCGGCCCCATGTCGCGATGCGTCAGCTTGAACCAAGCCTTGGCAAACGCCTGCGCGAACTCCTGGGGATGATCGTAGAAACGCCGCGAAATTTTTTCGTACGCAGGATCGAAACGCAGTGAGAGATCAGTGGTCAGCATGGCGGGCGCGTGATGCTTCGAGCGATCGTGAGCATCCGGCACGGTGTTGTTGCCTGCTCCATTCTTCGGCGTCCACTGATAGGCACCGGCGGGGCTCTTCGTGAGTTCCCAGTCATACTTGAACAAGTTCTCGAAGTAATTGTTGCTCCACTTGGTCGGCGTCGTGGTCCAAATCACTTCCAGGCCGCTGCCAATCGTGTCATCCCCTTTGCCGGTTCCGAATTTGTTCTTCCAGCCGAGACCTTGTTCCTCAACGTCGGCAGCCTCCGGCTCGGGGCCGACATACTCGGCCGCATTGGCAGCACCGTGGGTCTTGCCAAAGGTGTGACCACCGGCAATCAACGCGACTGTTTCCTCATCGTTCATCGCCATGCGGGCGAAAGTCTCGCG
>JAFAGX010000434.1 GCA_019237515.1 Acidobacteriaceae bacterium | reverse complement strand
CCGCTGCGCGAGAGAAAAGAAGATATTGTTCCCATCGCACTCGATCTGGTGCGCTGGTTTAATCAGGAGTTGAAAAAGAATTTTCTCGGTTTCACACCGGAAGCCGCGGAACTATTGGTTGCCTATCCGTGGCCGGGAAATATCCGGGAGCTGAAGAATGTGGTGGAGCGTACGATGATTTTGGCCCCGGACGGAAACATCGATGCGGCTTCGCTACCCGAGGAGATTCGTGAACCTGTACGCGTAAACCTTTCACTGCCGTTGCCTGTCCGGCCAAATGGTTCAAGCGGTGACTCCCTGGTGAGCTTGAAAGAACTCGAGGACGAATACATCCAAAAAGTCCTCGCGGCGACGGCGAACAATAAGACTCAGGCGGCCAAGATCCTCGGTATTCATCCAACTTCTCTCATGCGTAAATTGAAAAAAGAAACTGTTCTTAGTTAGCCGGGCCCCTGCGACTGCAGAATGCAGTAGCAACCTGCAAACTGCAGTGGTGGTGAGCGATCCCCCGAGAAATCCCGCCTTGTAATGCGTTGCAATCAAAGCCTCACAATTCTGCCCTGATTTGCCAGCAACGTGCATTGAGAAGTGTGGCATCCAGCGCGGCGTGGCAAAGACGTCGCGGCTGCCGGGAGAACAATTATGTCCATACTTTTCGTACTGCTGACTTTTCTGATCATCATCGCGATGAATTACTTCTATTTTCATCCGCCGCAGGAGGCCCCGGCCAAAGCTCAGATTGTGGGCCGTCCTCAACCTCCGGTCATGGCGAAAGAACTTGGTTTCGCAATTCCTCAGGGTTATAGCTTCCACCCCGGCCATACCTGGGTGATTCGCGAAAGTGCGGGGGACGTTCGGGTTGGTGTCGATAATTTCGCAACGGATCTGATCGGCAAGATTGATCAAATCGACGTAATCGGCACAAACCGCTGGGTAAGACAAGGGCAAAAACTCATGACGGTCCATGCGGGCGGCGTTGCGTTCGATTTGCTATCCCCGGTTGAGGGAGTAGTGATGGCAATCAACAGTGACGTTGTGAAGGATCCGATGCTGGCAGTACGCGACCCCTATAAAGATGGCTGGGTTGCCGTTCTGAAATCGCCGGACTTTTCCACCAATGAAAAAAACCTGATGCAGGGTGCGATGGTTGCGCCATGGATGCACTACAACGTGTCGCGGCTGAATGCAGCCGTGGCCAGCACGAGTCCCGCTCTGGCTCAGGACGGCGGATTGCCGTTGAAACAGCTTCTGTTGCGTGTCGGTCCCGAGCTTCGCCAGAAATTGATCAAGGACTTTTTCCTGAACTAGCGCCCGATGAATGGCGAAACGAGGAGAAACTGACATGCCAAAAACAAAAGCAATCTTGATCGATATCACAAAATGCATCGGGTGCAGAAGCTGTGAGCAGGCTTGCAAGCAGATTCATGGCTTTCCGCTGGATTCTGAGCAGAAACTTTCCCCCACGGCTTTCACGATCGTCGAAGAGCGCGGAAGCCGGTTTGTGCGGCGGATGTGCATGAACTGCGAGGACCCTGCCTGTGCGTCCGCATGCCTGGTCGGGGCACTGAAGAAAACGGATCTGGGCCCGGTTACTTATGATTCGTCCAAATGCATTGGCTGCCGCTACTGCATCGTGGCGTGTCCCTTCAATGTTCCACGCTATCAGTGGTCGAAGCTAGTGCCGTTTGTTACCAAATGTGACATGTGCTACGCGCGGCAAGCAAAAGGACAGCCACCTGCGTGTGTCGAAGCATGCCCGGTGCAAGCGTCGATCGCGGGTTGGAGGGATGAAATCCTCGAGGAAGCACAACGCCGCGTGGTCCTTGACGCGAAGTATGTGAAACGTATTTACGGCAGCGAGGAGGCTGGTGGAACCTCGGTCTTCTTCATCTCGGATGTGCCCTTCGAAAATCTGGGCTTCAAGACTGTGCCTAACCAGCCGATGCCGGTGCTGACCGCGAACGCTCTGGGTGACGTGCCAACGGTGGTCTTGGTCGGCGGGAGCCTGCTGGCCGGAGTGTACTGGATCACCAACCGGCGCAAACAGGTGGCCATGGCCGAAGCACGAGAGAAAGCCGCTGGATCCACAAGTGGTGAAAGCGAGAGGAGCTAATTATGTCTGGCAATCATTTTCCCAAGGTCACACTTTGGCGAACGATCGTGGCGGTGATCTTCGCTGCCGGCGCTTATGCAGCCTACGCACGCTTCGCGCTGGGATTCCAGCAGTCCACCAATTTAGTCGATGCCCAGCCCTGGGGTTTGTGGGTGGGACTCGGAACCCTGTGCGGGGTGGGCATCTCAGCCGGGGGATTTGCGATTGCGGCCGCAGTCTACCTGTTGGGGTTCGAGCGCTACCGTCAGGTGGTGCGGGCTGCTGTGCTGCTCTCGTTCCTGGGCTATCTCACGGTAGTAGTCGGAATGATGTACGAACTCGGGTTGCCGTGGAGGATATGGCATCCGATCGTCATGTGGAACCGCAAGTCGGTATTGTTTGAGGTCTCCTGGTGCGTGATGCTTTACACAACGGTGCTGACTTTCGAATTCTCACCTGCGTTGGTCGAGAAGATTCCTTGGGTGCGCATTCGCCAGACTTACCTGAGCTGGCATCACGAAATTCTGATCGGCCTGGTTCTGGTTGGGGCGGTGCTCTCGTCGTTGCACCAATCATTTCTTGGCGGCCTGTATTTGCTGGCAAAAGGTAAGGTCGACCCGCTGTGGTACAGCCAATACCTGCCCAGCCTGTTTTATCTCTCGGCTGTTCCCGCCGGATTGGCCGCGACAATCATGGTTGTTTTCCTGTCCATGCGGTCCCTGAACGCCCGAGTCAGTCCGGGCGTGTTAACGGAAATGAGTCAGGTGATCGCACCATTACTGTACGTTTATGCACTGTTTCGCGGCATCGATCTCTTCACCCATGGTGGCTGGAGCTACATGTGGATGTGGAGAGAAGAAACTATGCTGTTCTGGCTCGAGATCGGTTTGTTTGTACTCGCTCCTATTATCTTGCTGAGTCAGGAAAAGATACGTACTAATCCGCAATATTTGTATTGGACTTGCTCCCTCGTAGTGATGGGCTTCATGTCGAACCGATTGAATGTGGCGGTTACGGCTTTTCAGCGCAGCTCTGGTTTCTACTACGTGCCGAAGTGGACTGAATTCGCGCTCACTTTTGCGACCGTGACCGCGGCGGCGGTTGCATTCCATTATGCGGTGCTTTATCTAGACATTCTTCCCAAAGCGTCGCCGAGGAAACCGCAACTGTTGCAGCGCGTGGCCACGGCCTGAAACGCAATCGTCTGGGCGCTGGCGAATCGTCGCCAGTGCCCGTTTCTTTTTGCAGGCTCCGCTGTGGGAAAAAGCTCGAATGCTGCCGTCGCCCACCGCCCCCCGAGAACTGGAGACATGCCGAACTTAAAGAAATTTGGTACGCTTTTGGTGGGCGGTTCTTAATTCGCATAGTGGGCGCTTAACTCAGCGGTAGAGTGCCATCTTCACACGGTGGAAGTCATAGGTTCGAATCCTATAGCGCCCACCATTTTTTCGAGCACTTGCAAAGTGAGCAACGTTGATCAGAGATCTTGAGAGAGCTCCGATATAGTGGAGATCGCCGGCTAAAACTAGTTAGATCTCTCGGATGAAAATGCTGTCGCTAGAATCGCAAGTCAATCTTCAACACAACCGAGAAGTCCATAACCGGGTGTATTCGAATCACACTACCGAGAGAGACGCTCTCCTCCTACTTCACCCATGGGCATTCCTTAACGAGCGGCAGTCAACGTATTCGAGTTGGAGAGCCACCTACTCAGGGAATCTCGCAAGTAGGCTTCGGAACATGCGGGTCCTTGAGCTCGGAGCGGGTACGGGTCAGAATGCAGTATTGATGGCACTCCTGGGCGCCCAAGTTACCTGCATCGACATCGCGGAAGAGAGTGAGCGCTTGATTAAGCAACTGTCAAAGGTCACATCGGCCCCCAACATTGAGACCGTCACGGCAGACGTTTGCAGCTATGAATTTGCCCCTAATACCTTCGATCTGATCGTGGGTATGGGGTTTCTGCATCATCTGACCCATGAGCAAGAAACTATCTGTTTGGAGAAAGTTGCACGCTGGCTTCATTCTCGCGGTGAAGTGCGCTTCTTTGAGAACGCAGAGAATAACTTCTTGCTGGATCGATTGCGATGGTATATACCGACGCCCGGGCGTCCTTCTCGCTTCAGGCGAAAAGCTTTTCAGGCATACAAGCAGATCAATCAATCGCACCCAAAACGCGATAACGGCTGGCAGCATTATCTGCGGATCGCTAGTACATTCTTCGATACTGTAGAGATTACTCCGGTTGGCGGATTTGAGCGATTTACTCGTGTGTTTTCCCCGGATAGCAAAATGGAACTAGAATCTAAGAAGCTGGCGTTAAGAGCCGAATCTTTCGTGCCGATGCTGCTACACCGATGGATCGCACGGGGGCAG
>JAFAGX010000403.1 GCA_019237515.1 Acidobacteriaceae bacterium | reverse complement strand
CATCTGGCGTATCTCCGCGCGAATTATGAGAAGCAAGTTGCACTCGGACTCCAAAACGTTCGTCTGATTACCGCGGATGAGTTTCGGGGCAGGTTCCCCCAGCTTCGGTCGGATGACATTTTTGGCGGCAGCTTCTGCTCAACCGGCGGTTTCGTCGATCCTTACAGCGCGATGACGGGTTTAATGTCTTGGGCCACGGATCATGGCGCGACTTTATGGAAACGCACAGATCTTACGAGCATTCGACGCGACGACCAAGGAATTTGTGGAGTAGAAACCAGCGGAGGCCCGGTTTCAACACGCAAAGTGGTAAATGCGGCGGGCCCTTGGGCTGCGGAAGTGGCCGGAATGGCCGGGATCAATCTCCCGGTCGAACCACTCCGTCGCATGTTGGTGCCCACAGAACCATTCGATCAATTTCCGCACAGCGCCCCCATGATCATTGACATGTCAACCGGGTTCCACTTCCGCCCGGAAGCGCTGGGATTTCTGCTGGCCTGGAATGATCCTGGCGAGACACCTGGATTCAAGACTGACTTTGAACCAAGTTTCATCGAGAAGATTCTGACTCACGCGGCAAACCGAGTGCCTGTGTTTGAAAATTTGGCCGTAAATCCTAAGAGAGCGTGGGCCGGACTGTACGAGATGACTCCGGATCATCACCCGATTCTCGGCGAAGTTCCCGAAGTTCCAGGTTTCTTTCTCGCTAACGGCTTCAGTGGACATGGGGTCATGCATGCGCCCGCCACCGGAAAAATACTAGCGGATCTTCTTCTGTATGGCCGCACTGAACTGGTGGATGTCACATTACTTGGCTTGAATCGTTTCGCGGAAGAAAAACTGATCGAAGAAACTGCCGTGCTGTAATTCAGGCGGTACAGCTCAAGAGGCTCCCCCAATCCCCGTAACATTCCGCAGCACTGACCTATCGGCAGGGTGGTGGCTTAAAATACAGAAGCCGCACACAGGAACCATGTCTCCCGCACGCGACGCGCACGTGTCTAGCTGGACTGAGCTTCAGTCGCAGCTCTACGAAGGGTCCTGGCAAAGTGATCTGAAGAGGTTCCGGTCTCCCTTCGCCTTTCGCGGCCTTCCTGACTTCAAAGCCGAGCCCGAGACCTCGTTGAGCCGAATGGGTGGACAATACTCGCGTCGTGAGCAATCGCTACTGCGCAATTTTCGCAAGTATGCTCACAGCCGGCGTATCCAGGCCGATTCACTCTGGAATTGGATTGCGCTCGCGCAACATCATGGGTTGCCAACCAGGCTACTGGACTGGAGCTTCTCGCCTTACGTGGCGCTCCACTTTGCCACCGTCAGTGCAGCAGAATGGAAATGTGACGCCGCGATCTGGTGCGTCGACTGCGTGAAGCTCAAACAACGTCTGCCGGCAAAACTGCAAACTTTGTTGAAGGAGGAGGATTCTGATGTCCTCACGGTGGATATGCTGGACCGGGCTGCGCCGACACTCGGCGCATTTGAACGCTTGTCTTCCAAACCATTTCTTGCCTTTTTCGAACCTCCATCGCTCGATGACCGCCTCGTCAATCAAGCGGCGCTTTTCTCCGTGACTTCTCGCGCTGACCAGAGTGTCAGCGAATGGTTGCGCCGGCATAAGCAGCTCTTCCGTCGGATTGTAATTCCAGCAGCTTTAAAACGAGAGATTCGGGACAAGCTCGATCAAGCGAACATTAACGAACGGATCTTGTTTCCAGGCTTGGATGGCTTGAGTCAATGGCTCACACGCTACTACAGTCCCGCGCGGGAATTTTAATCACTCGATCTGACCCGGGGAATGCTTTTAGTTTTTTAGCTAGTACGGGGCATGCGCTTAGCTTGGCGGTGCCGAGTTGCACGGACTCCTGCAGGACCAGTACCGCTGGGAGGCTTGCGCCGGCCACTCAGCAGTTCCTGGAGCACGACGGCATTGTTACGCTGTTCATTTTTGGACGCGAACAACAATGTGAGAGGTTTCATTCCGTGGGCTAGCCGATATAGCTCGTCTAATGCCTGAGTCGCCTCAGGACGGGAGAGTTCACGTAAATATCTCTTCCGAAAATCCGGCCAATGCTCCGGATGAGCATGGTACCAATGGCGCAGTTCGTCGGAAGGCGCCAGATCTCGCAACCATTCATCGAGGGCCGCCCGATCCTTCGACAGACCCCGCGGCCAGAGGCGGTCTACCAATACCCGAGTTCCATCGGAGGGCGCCGGGGCATCGTAAACTCGTTTCACTAAGACGCGCTTTGTCGAACTCGAGATGTGGCCCAAAGTCATCCTGGCGTTTAGCTTATTATTGTACTTCCAGACACTTTCTGCTTGATCAAAAATCCAGGAAAGACAAAGGGGAGTTTCATTCTGCAATCTGAGATCTTCAATCAAAGAACATTTCTTCCAGTTTTTTTTCTGACGATTCTAACCTTGGTCTTAACGGCTTGCGACCTTGAGCGGCGCAAGAGCGACGTCGAACTTGGATTGAACGCCCAGCAGGCGGCCGGGAGGAAACTCTACGACAACTACTGCGATCGTTGCCACGCGCCATATTCTTCGCGTGGCCGGCAAGGGCCGAGCATGAAACACATTTTCAAGAA
>JAFAGX010000399.1 GCA_019237515.1 Acidobacteriaceae bacterium | reverse complement strand
AAGCAGGATTGAGCGTTGGCGGCCACCTCGCAGGCGAGAGTGCCCGCGCCACACAAGAAAAAGCGAGGACAAGTTGCCCTCGCTGGTCACCCCGATCTGAACAATTGCTACAGCGAACTCATATTCGCCAGGAACTCGCCATTCGATTTCGTTTTGCTCAATTTGTCGATGAGCAATTCCATGGCTTCGACCGGCGATAGCGGATTCAGCACCTTGCGCAACACCCAGATTCGCTGCAAATCTTCTTTCGGGATCAGCAGCTCTTCTTTTCGCGTGCCGGAGCGCTGAATGTCGATGGCCGGAAAGACGCGCTTGTCGACCAGTTTGCGTTCGAGAATGATTTCCGAATTGCCGGTGCCTTTGAATTCTTCAAAGATCACATCATCCATACGGGATCCGGTATCAATCAGAGCCGTCGCAATGATGGTTAGCGAGCCGCCTTCTTCGATGTTACGCGCCGATCCGAAGAACCGCTTTGGACGCTGCAATGCATTCGAATCCACGCCGCCCGACAGAACTTTTCCGCTTGGCGGAACAATCGTGTTGTAAGCGCGCGCCAGGCGTGTGATCGAATCGAGCAGGATCACGACGTCGCGCTTGTGCTCGACCAGGCGCTTGGCTTTTTCGATCACCATTTCTGCGACCTGCACGTGCCGTGCCGCCGGTTCGTCGAAGGTCGAAGAAATTACTTCGCCTTTGACCGAGCGTTGCATGTCGGTGACTTCCTCCGGCCTCTCGTCGATCAGTAGCACCATCAGCACGACTTCAGGATGATTGGTAGTGATCGAGTTCGCCACGTTCTGCAGCAGCATGGTCTTGCCGGCGCGCGGCGGCGAAACGATCAAGCCGCGTTGTCCTTTTCCAAGAGGGGTCAGCAGGTCCATGACACGAGCGCTAACGTTCTCGCGCACGGTCTCGAGCTTCACGCGTTCCTGCGGATACAGCGGCGTGAGATTGTCGAAGAGAATCTTGTTGCGCGCCTCATCCGGCGACTCAAAATTTACGGCTTCAATCTTCACCAGCGCGAAATACTTTTCGCCCTCATGCGGAGGCCGAACCTGGCCGCTGATGGTGTCACCGGTCTTTAAATCAAATTTGCGGATCTGCGAGGGAGAGACGTAAATGTCATCCGGTCCGGGCAAATAGTTGTAATCGGGGGAGCGAAGGAAACCATAGCCGTCGGGCAAAATTTCGAGGACGCCCTCGGCAAAAATGTGGCCTTCTTTTTCGCTCTGCGCTTGAAGGATTTTGAAGATCAGGTCCTGCTTGCGAAGGCCGCTAGCCCCAGGGAGGTCCAAAGATCGGGCGATCTTGGTCAACTCCGTAATGTTTTTTTCTTTCAGTTCTGCGATGGTCATTAGTTAATTCACCTGCGAAGGGAGATTTTCAAAGGGAGGTCACTCAAGGAAAGACTTGGTACCACAAGGCAGGTAGGGCGGGGCCGCTTAAGCAGCCCGCCTTTGTGCCTCAGCAAAATGTTCCGGTTCCGACAGAACCGTCTGTTTTTCCGAGCTTGCAATCCGGTCCAGAACCTCGTTCATCGTTTCCTGGATTCTGGTGTTTGGTTTGTGAAACTTACGGGTTGCTTTGGAAGCAAGCTGGCAAAGCATATAACGGTTCCGCAAAGTATGTAAAGCATCAAAAACGCGATCAGAACGCATAGTATTCACTTATCTCTCCTGACTGAGCCGACCAGCCAAGCGCCCATCTTTTATGCCCACGAGGGCACAACCAGAGTATGTAAGTAACTCATTCCAGATGGGTTGTACGGGAAAGCTCTGGTTAATGATATAGATGCTCCGCAGCAGCCGAAAGTTTCTCTCGTTTAAGGATTGGCTGCGGTTGCCAGCGGAGGTTCGATCCGCAGGGGATAAGCCTTCGGAACGCTATACCGTACGTCAGATTGAACGGCTCGTCAAGTAAAACTTGCGGAGTGATTAGTCGATAAACCTCACTTATTCGGGTGCCGGAACTCTCGCGATCAGAGGCAGCGGCGACCTGGCATTCTGTAGGGATGGCACCGCGACCAGTGCACATCTGCGTGTTCCCTATGGAGTAGCCGTGGACGGGGTCGAGCAACGTCTCCATCGCTGATACTGACAATGGCCGAATTTGGAAAGAAAGCGCCAGCACAAGGACTGAGCAAATTGCCGGGAATGTCCACTGCGGAACATTTCTGCGCTCAGTTCAGCAGAAACTTTTGACGCCGCGAGAGTACATTCGTCGCCCCGATTTATTCCTTTAACGTAGCGATGCCAAGAGCTGGCGCACTTTGGCGCTTGCATCCAATTGAAAAAAAAATACGTTACATCCGCTGTTTCCGGATGGGGGCCACCGCGCCGCGCTTAGCTCACGGCTACCGAACGCCGCCGGGGCCCCCGCTTCTTTCACGATGGCAATGCAAGAATCCCAACTCGACGTAGTGCAGCAATTAATCGAATTGTTAAGGAAACAACAAGCGATGCTGCTTGTCCCTCTTCGCCAACTGACGCAACAACAAGTGGATGAATACCTGGACCGTCAAATCAAAATCCGCGAACTGCTGCTGGATATGGACACGGTTCGCTTCGTGGGTAAATCTTAGCCGGATTTCTTCTTTCCTCCTTTTAGGCACCGTTGATTTGCGCTAAAGGGCGTAGGCAATCTCACGCCGAAAACCTTTTGAAGACCCGCCCGACGGTTCGTTAGGCCATCGCAATTCCGCGCCGCGAAAACACATTCATTCTTGACCGCCGCAGCACTTTGGTGCACTCTACTCCCGCACGTTTCCTGACCAAGTCCGCGTAGGGGGAGCCCGTCATGAGGGCACGCGATGCGTTAGGGTTCGGTGGCCATTTCGCCATAAACAAATGCCGACACCGGTATCGATCTCGCCGTTACCGGTTTGCGTATCTGCTCTGTCCGTTCTTAGCGCTGCTTTCGATCGCTGCCGATTCTCAATCAGCCGAACCCGTGCATGTGGTTCCGCGGAGTCTATCCGCGCAAGGGCCGCTGCATCCTGATGATTCCGGCGCCGCACCTCGTATTCGCGTCGACGTCGACCTGGTGCTTGTACCCGCAACAGTAACTGATCGGCTGAACCGCCCCATCATCGACCTGCAGCAGAAGGACTTTGCGATTCTTGAAGATGATGCACAGCAGCGGATCCGTTACTTCACCACTGAAGATGCACCCCTTTCGATTGGGTTAATCGTTGATGTCAGCAACAGCATGAGCAACAAGATTAATGCGGAGCGCGCCGCAATTGCGGAATTCTTCAAAGATGCGAATCCGCAGGATGATTATTTCGTAATCAGCCTTGCAGATCGGCCGCATCTGATCGCGGATACAACGCAATCACTTGAAGAAATTGAAAAAAAAATGGCGTTAGTGACTCCAGCAGGACATACCGCACTGCTTGACGCCATCTACCTGGGCTTAGCCAAATTGCGCGCGGCACGTTATCAGCGTAAAGCGCTGCTCATAATCTCAGATGGCGGTGACAATCACAGTCACTACACACTGAAAGACATTAAGGGCCTGGTGCAAGAATCTGATGTGCTCGTCTACGCGATCGGCATCTTCGACGCTTTGCCGCTCCCGGGTTTTAAGACGCTCGAAGAGAAACTGGGCCAACAACTGCTGACAAAGGTCACGGCGGCCAGTGGTGGCCGCGACGTCCCTGCCGAAAAGCCGGAGAAACTGCCAGGCATCGCCGCCAGCATCAGCCGGGAATTGCGGCAGCAGTACGTCATTGGGTACAAGTCCAGTAACGCTCTGCATAACGGTAAGTGGCGGAAAATCAAACTTGAGGTGACGGCGGCGAAAGGCGAGGCACCACTACGTGCATATTACAAGGCAGGCTATCTGTCTCCCGAAAAATGAAGCGATTCATAGACTGAGGCCCCGGGGACCTCTCGCCGGGAACGGGCCAGCAGCGGATCACCCGTTCACGTTTCCATAAACCTATCGAGGACAAGCCCATCTCTTTGTCATATCGGCGTCAGAGAGTTGTAATTTCTCGTTTACAAGTTGATTCTCGAAGACTTTCGTCCGGAGTAGTTGCTTCCTGAAGTGGCAAAAGTACAACAGACTGTTGGCTAAATGAGCATCAGGTTTCCTCGCATTTCCCAGAAAAAACGTATATGCTTTATTGCAGAAAATCCAGCTGCTTTCTAATCTAGAACGCACTGAAACATCGCGTGAGGGGCGCATGCGACGGTGTAGAGGATTGCTATGTCTGTGGCAGTTGAGATCGTTCAAGTTTATATCCTGGCGGAGAATCGGCTTCTCCGCGAAGCTTTGGCTCGAATCCTTAACAAAAAAAGCGATATTCGTGTAGTCGGCTCGTCAGCTTTCGTCCCAGACATCGTTCATCGTATCTGCCAGGCGGCGCCTGATGTCCTGCTTTCCGACTCTGCTGCAGCTGCACTATCCGAGTTGCGCCTGGTTTCTGAAGTTCGCGCCGCCATACCGGGACTTAAGGTGGTCATGATCGGCATGGATGCCGACCGCGAAGTTTTCTTGCGTGGAGTGCGTGACGGGATAGTGGGTTACATCCTTAAGGATGCTTCAGCGATGGAAGTGGCCACCTGTGTCCGGTCGGTCGCGAATGGCGAAGCCGTTTGTCCTGCTTCGCTCTCCCGCGCACTGTTCGAGCAAGTGGCCCAGCAAGATCAACAGCCCGCGCACTTTTTCATGCGCCATCATCTCGGCCTTACACGCCGTGAACAGCAGCTTGTTCATATGATCAGCCGCGGCTTGACCAATAAGGAAATTGCCGCTCAATTAAACCTCTCCGAGCAAACCGTAAAGAATCACATTCATCGCATGCTGCGCAAAGTCGGCGCCAACGATCGTCTCGCAGCCGTGGAGCTGTGTCGATTGCCAGGAGTCGTGGCGTAGTTCGGATCTCATGCCCTTATTCGCACAGTACTTTTTAGGTACTCCGTAGTGCTCTACAACCTTCGCTTGTGGCACTGTAATAGTACTTACCCAAGTAATAAGTTAGGCCAGATTTGAGTCTTACATTTTCCCTGGGATTAGGAGAAACTTCGCGGCACGGAGAACAAAATCGTGCAAAAGGTCAGAGTGTTGGTCGCAAACCGGCCCAGGCTCATGCAGGATCTGGTGCTCGCCACGATTGGAGATCAGCCCGACATCGAAATCGTTGGGCAAGCCGAGAGTGAAACCGAGATCACCGAACTGGTTGAGCGTACACGTCCGGACTACCTGATCATTGCGCTGGAAGAACCGGAAAGCCGGCCAGGATTGAACGGTTTTTTGCTTGGGCGTTATCCGCATCTCAAGATTCTCGCTCTTGCCGCCGAACGCAACAGCGGCATTTTTTATTGGGCGTTCGTCGACATCCGTTCCATGCGTATTGAGTCCTCAGAGCAGAGCATCTTGAACGTGCTGCGAAACCGGCCTGAGTTGGTGGCCAATTGAGAACGCAGCGCTGAATCGCAAGCGAATGGATTTGAAACTAATCGGTTTGTCAGTCGAGAGTCTGGCGTTGCAGCACTTTAATACGAGTCCAGTTTCTGGCTCGTGGCGGGGTGTTTACGCGACTTTGTGTTGCACCAAGGGTTTGGTGAAGCGGTCGAAGCAATCTGTGCGTTGAAGCTTTAAGGCTCCGGAAGCCACGTTTGATGCAAGAGCCAGCGAACTAAGGGTTTAGCTCACATTTGCCCTGTAAGTGAGGTGGCGAAGCTGTAGGTAGCCGCGGATGAACGAAGTCGAAATCGCCAACCAGGCTCCCAACCCGATGTTGCAGGATAATTCTGAATCGAGTGAACAGTTACCAACTTCCGCTCACGTACATTGGTACGCTGCTTACGTCTGTTCTCGCCATGAAAAGCAAGTCGTCTCGCAGCTTCAGGAGCGCCGGGTCGCTTGCTTCTTGCCTGTCTATCGTAGTCTTCGACGTTGGAAGGATCGTCGTAAAGAACTGGAGTTGGTTCTATTTCCGGGATACGTTTTTGTCCATCTCGATTTAAAAGACCGCCTGCGCGTGTTGCAATTGCCTAGCGTCGTACGCTTCGTCAGCTTCAACGGACATCCCGCGCCGCTGCCGGACTCAGAGATTGAAATTCTGAGCAAGGGCCTCGCCAGCGGAATCCGCGCAGAACCGCATCCCTACTTGAAAGTTGGCCATCGCGTGCGCGTGAGATCCGGACCGCTTGCAGGCGCCCAGGGAATCCTGCAGCGAAAGAAAGAAAAATTTCGGGTAGTCCTTTCCATCGATCTGATTATGCGTTCCGTGGCGGTCGAAGTCGATGAGGCTGACA
>JAFAGX010000165.1 GCA_019237515.1 Acidobacteriaceae bacterium | reverse complement strand
TTCTTGAGCAATCCCGCAAATCTCGCGCCCAATAGCGCGGGACCTTGCGGCCCATTCAGCGAGACACCGCCCTTCACGGTCAGTCCGCAATCGGTGGGAACCAGCACGCCGTGGGTCCTCACGAACGGCAAAGTTATACCAAGCGTGCGGCCACTCGGTCCGCTCTTTGATACCAACCCGTATGTCTCGACGGTTTCCAACTCGCGCTACAATTCGTTGCAGGCTAGCGTCAGCCACAACACAGGATCGCTCAGTTTTCTCGCTGGCTACACCTTCAGCAAGTGTATGGATAATGCATCTTCGCTGCAGGAGTCTATCAATCCATTCAATCCACGCCTGAGCGAATCCCTTTGCAATTTTGACGTCATGCACAATTTTGTCTTCAGCTACAACTGGTTGATGCCTTTCGGGAAGCTGGTAACCGCAGGTTGGGCAAAGAAGATCGTCGGGGGGTGGAGTTTGTCGGGCGTAACGAACTTCGCCACGGGCCTCCCCATCAGCCTTACTGAGAACGATGACAACTCACTGATTGGTTCCACGGCATCTCCGGCCGATGTTCCCAACTTTACTCCAGGTAAAGTACTCCTCGATACCAACCCACGCGACGGCAAACCCTACTTCAACACCGCGCTTTTTAGCAATGAGAAGCTCGGGCAATTCGGTGATTCCCGGCGGCGCTTCTTTCATGGCCCAGGCCTGAACAACTTCAATACGGCTTTGCTGAAAACGACGAAGATTACTGAGGCTAAGGAATTACAGCTGCGGTTTGAGGCCTTTAACGTCTTCAACCACGCTCAGTTCATGGGACCGGCGGGAGAGATTAATTCGACCCAATTTGGCCTGGTCACAGCAGCCCGCGATCCACGCATCATGCAGGTGGGAGCGAAGTTCCTGTTCTGAGGAACCGGCGGGGAAACTGCAATAAGCGCGGCAAGCCCTACTAACAACCAAGCCATCCTGCATTTTGTTTCGGATGAAACAACGCGGGCTTATGATGTTATCTGCGCGTGAGTTCCAGCACTTCTCTCACTCACGCGAAAGCCCGAGGATTCTGATGAACTGTCGCGGATGTGGGGTTGAACTCGAGCCTTCGGAGGAACAGGTTAATTCTGCTGTTGATCAGATTCTCGAGACCTCTCTCGAAGACGCTCACAAGAAAGGCGGGGTGTGTCCCCTTTGCGGGCATTCCAAAGAAGTTCCTTACTCGCATCGTAGAACCGTGCTCTTCAGCTTGCTATTGGCGTGCCTGGTCATCAGTGTAGTCGTTGCAATTATGACTCAGCATTCGCGCCAAACCCAGCGTGCCGCGGCGTCTAAGGATGCTATCGACCGTATGGCGCAGAACGCAGAGGTCATACGGTTGCTTGGAGCCCCAATCGACGTTGGGCCTGGAGTGGGGGGAGAGGTTAAGCAAGACGAAACCGGATGGAACGAAATGCGTCTCACAATTCCGGTGCGCGGTCCGAATGGCAATGCTGTTGCACACGTGATCGGTGGCAAGGGGACGGGACCGTGGGTCTTTACCACGTTTGAAATCGATTTTGAAAAGCAGCACGAAAAATTGGACTTGGTATCTGGTCGGGTCGTGGAATATGACCCCGATGCTTACGTGGACACACACACACAGTCAGCCGTAGTACCCGAGTACACAAATGCCGCTACTGCACCTGCACGGTTCGACGGTAACTTTCCATGTGTGTTCGCCTCCGTCGGTGCGGGCAGCGTCATTCCTCAGTTCGGCAGATGTGCGATGCCCACGGCTGACGGTGAACCGGTGGACAGGTTCGAAGCCGATCTGCGTTACGGAAATTTCATTCTTCGCGAGACTGACCTGTTTATCGAAGATGTCTTTAAGGTTCCGTTGACCCGCACCTATGTGTCGAGCGAATGGGTAGATCGGAACCCAGTGCACGCATTTGGACGCAATTGCAATCATCCTTTCGACATTGCGCCGATAGGAACACGCAATCCGTACACCTATCAAATGATCGTGCTCGAAGATGCCGATTTTTTGTATTTCGACCGTATATCCAAAGGAACCGGATATGCGGATTCGGTGTTCCAGCACACGGAGACCTCTTCTCGATTCTATAAAGCAACAACGCGTTGGGACGGGCACGGCTGGACAATGAAATTAGCTAACGGCTCGGAAATCCTCTTCCCCGAGTCTTACAATGCTAAGAACCTCGCCCAAGGCGCCCCTTACGAAATTCGGGATCCCGACGGGAACCGCCTGGAACTCCGGCGCGATGCGCAACGGAACTTACAGGAAATAAGAACTCCGCATGGGCACTCGATCAGGTTTAGCTATGACAGTGTGTCTCGCATCACACGGGCCGAAGATGACCACGGCAACTCGGTGCAATACGAATACAACACTGATGGATTGCTGAAATCCGCAACTTCTTCTTCGGGACGAAAAAGGCTTTACGAGTACAGCGGAATTCTGATGACCCGGGTTACCGACGAGAACGGTCGCGTGCTGATCTCAAATTCGTATTCCCAACGCTTTCTTCAGCGGCAACAATTTGCCGACGATGCTGTGTATTCATATGCGTACGATTGGCCTCAGGATGAGTACTTCCCGAGAAAGGTCCGAGTGACGCAAACGGACGGGACAAGTCAGGAATTGTCGGTGGCAGATTCAGTACCCGAATTTGTAAAGAATTACCGTAGGTAGATGCGCAGACAAATGGGGGCGCTTTGGGTCATCGCCCGAGAAACTTCTCCAGAGTTTCCACCTGCGGCTGCGCGAGATCCAGGTACTTCTTCGCGTTCTTCGCATCCTGATTTTGCAAAGCGCTCTGCGCTTTTGCCACGTAGGTCTTCATCATCTGTTGTGCTGAAGAAATGTCTCCGCGCAAGCCGTATCCCTGCGAACTCTGCTGCTGGCGCAGATTATCGAGGCTGTCATTCACAGCGCCCGCCCGACTGGAGAGCTGATCTATCTGCTGCTCCAGTTCCTGCAGTTGCGCTTCGTTCGCGGATTGCTGTTGAGTAACACTCGCCATGTCCGCGGTTGTAGAGCTCGCTGGATTTTCAGATTGCCCCATGGACGTCGCCGCAGGTGACCCGGAAGCTGCAGATGTTTCGGACGGCGCCGCAACAGCGTGCCTCGGTGCGATGTGAGGTTTGCTTGTGCTGGCAACAGTTTGCTCCGTACTCGTATCCGGAATGCCGCTGTGTTTGGCATTCGTACCCGCAGGATTCATGCTGCCGCTCGCAGCCGCTGGTTCGCTCGATTGCGGGCCGTTTCCAATTGCTGGAGCGGGCGGTGCTGGGCTGGGCGGCGTGGACTGGCTCTGATCCAGCTGTTGCGTAAGCGATTGTTGCGGCTGGTCCGTACCGGCCTCGTGAGCCCGAGTGCTGTTGCGTCGAGGAATGTAAAGACCTGCGGCAACGAGCACCGCTAACACGATCAACGCGCCCATAGACATGTAGAGGCCCCGGTGTGTACGGGGCGGAGGAGCGGTAACCTGCGGCACAGCTGGAGGCGGCGCTGATGCAGCAACTGGCTGCTGCGGCGTCGGCTGCACACTTGGAGCGGCACTCACGGATGCGGTAGTGGCCGCGCGAACAGGTGTAGTGGGCATGGTGCCTCGGAACAACTCGGTGGCTCCAGCGCCGGCCGCTGTTCCCAGAGTTGGTGACGGTGCTATCTTGGACAAATCAGAGTTCACACTGTTCACAGCTTTGCGAAAAGCGTCTGCGCTTTGGAAACGATTGGCAGCTTCCTTCTGTAAAGCCGTCAAGATAACGTCGTTGAGTTCTGCGGGTAGCTGCGGGCACAGGTCAATCGGCGGCTTTGGCTCTTGCTGCAGTTGGGCAGCCATTAGCGAGTAATCGCTGTCCGCCTGGAATGGCGGCTTGCCCGTAACCATCTCGTACAAAGAAATGCCCACCGAATATAGATCGGACCGCGCATCGATGGCAGCGCCTCTCACTTGTTCGGGCGACATGTAGTGCAACGATCCCAAAGTCATGCCAGTGCTGGTCAGGCTGCGATCCGAGCCTGAGCGCGCAATGCCGAAATCCATGAGCTTGACCACACCTTGCGGCGTCAGCATCATGTTGCCGGGCTTAATGTCGCGGTGAATAACATTCTGCTTGTGCGCGTAGCTCAGAGCGTTGAGCACCTGGTCGATATAGTTCAGCGCCTCCAATGGGGGAATGGGGCCTTGCTCCAGTCGGGCGGCCAGCGTGGTGCCTTCCACAAACTCCATAACCATGACCAGCTGGTTGTCGAGAGTCAAGGCGGTGCGGAGCGAAGCGATATTCGGATGGTTAAGCGCGGCAAGAACTTTGATCTCACGCAAAAACCGGTTCGCCAGATCCTGACGCCCGGCCAAATCGGGCAGCAGAACCTTCATCGCCTCCACACGGTCGGAGATGACGTTCCGAACCTTAAACACCTGCCCCATGCCTCCGGCGCCTAGCACACCGAGAATTTCGTAATCACCAATTCGCTTGCCAACTTCTCCACTCATCGGGAGTCTCCAATCTGTCCTGGTTTCCGGAACTACGGTCCCCTATTTTCCTTCTGCGTCTCAGTCTTGACCCGCTATTGCGCAGTGTTGACAGCATCACCCACCTTGGCTGGGCCTGTACCGCTGTACGTAGCGGTAGCGGAGGCGTCATCCACCTCAGTAATAGTGGCTGTCCCTAGTTTGCTGGTGATCGTCTTGAGGACTTTCCCAGTTGCCGGATCTTTGACCGTCCGAACCGCCCGGCTCACGTCCAGCGTGTCGCCTACATGTACGCCCGCCTTGGTGCCCACGTTGAGAATCAAAGTATTGCCGCTCACGTCGGCCACCAACCCTGCCACCTGTACCTTGTGCGTGGGCAGTGTGGTTGCCTGGGTGTCGAGCTGGGTTCCGACCGAGTCGACTGCTTGATGAACCGCCTCGCCCAAAATAGTATCGGCGAAGTTCTTGCTCGACATGTCGTAGGCGCCACCGCCCTGGGCGCTATCACCACCGCCAGCACCCAGCAGTGAAGTCCCCGCTCGCGTTGATTCACCGGAACCGGTGATGGCTGACAGAATTTCAGCCGTGCTCGTATCCACCATTCGCGCGGAAATTCCAACTACGGCTTTGGCCTTACGCTTTTGTACTCCGCCCAAGCCGAACTTGTTGGTGTAATTGCTCATAGCGCCGCCGCCAACCGTAGTATTTTTGTCGTCGCGGCCAAATTGCGTGATGGTTCCCATGATGACCGCATCCACACCGAGCACACGGCCAATTTTGGCGGCAGTAGAGGAATCCGCGCGATCGCTGTTGGAGAGATTCTGTTCGGCGAGGATTTTGTCTATGGCATTGCGCTCAATGACCGAATACTTGCCGTCCTGCACCAACTTCTGTACGAGGAGGTCGGAAACACCTTTGCCCACGTCCACATTCCCCCCAAATAGCGCAACCACCGAACTCTGCACGGTCCCGTAATCGAAATTCAGCACGGCCACACGTTTCTTTTGCTGCGCAAACCCTGACGCGGCTAATAGCGGAAGCAGGAGCGAGATCAAGCAAGCACGAAACAGAGTTATCCGGCCAGACTGAAGCAGGTGAGGCCGCGACATGTCATTTATCCCCAAAAACAACATTGTTACCTCCGACTGAAGTTCGACGGAATCTATTCAAGTCACTGCAGACCGGATGGCTGCGCCTCCAGATTTATCGCGCCGATTCGGTTAAGTGACAAAGTGGGCGGGCTAGTACACCGGGTGCAAGCGACACCACGGCAGCGGCAGGATGTTAACTAACTTGTGAAAGGCATGCAAGCAGTTTTTGAGCATAAGATGTGCCTGAACTGGCACCTCTGATTGTTCTCATACTCAAGCCATGTACGGTAAATTCAGGTACTTGGCACTTGATTAGGGCTTCACGGGCAGGCTCTTGACCAGATCGCGGACCTGTACTGGTTCGGCTCCTTTATATTGCGCGATCGACGAGATGTCGGTCACACTGAGCACCACCGCCTCGCCTAAAATTGTGTCGTCACGCATCAACAGCTTCCCGCTGTTCGGATCGCGAATTTCCTTTCCGGCTCGCAAAACCTGCAGGTGATCCCCGACTTTGAGTCCGGTCTGTGCGCCCACGTTCAGCACCAATTTCCCCGAGTCGCTCGCGTCTGCCACCAATCCCTCGATGCTGGGCGTATGCAATGGGACTTTTGCAACTTGAGGCGCAAGTTGAGTCGCGACTTGCGCCACAGCTTTGTCCATCGCCTCATTAAGGGCGGGATTATTTGGGCCAACTGCCTGCATGACTTTGCCACTGGTATCACGTACGTCCATGATGACGTTCTTACGATCCGTCTCGCCGACTCCTTCAGAAACAGCCAAAACTTCAGCCGTATCCGAACTAACGAGCCGAGCGCTGATCTGTAGTTTCGCCGTCATGTCGTATTTGGCTTGCGGGGGAGCGGTGCCTCGTCTGCGTCGCCCTCCGCCGATATACCCCTTCATCTTTTCGTCGTAGTCGTAGTGAGTGATGGAACCCAAAATGATGGCGTCAACCCCCAGCAGCTTGCCGAGCTTTGCAGCGGTGACCGGATCAGCGCGATCGCTGTTGGTAAGATTCTGCTCCGATAAAATCTTGTCGATCGCCGACCTTTCAATGACGCTCACCTTTCCGTCCTGAACCAGTTTGCTCACCAGCAGCTCAGAAATGGCCTTACCGACATCGGCTGTGTTGGTTTGCAGATAAGGGCTGTTAATGCCGCCCTGGATAGCGGCATTGCTGAAATCAAAAACTGCGACCCTCCGTTTAGCTGTGTCCTGCGGCCAGGCAGTAACGGATGCAAGAAAAAGAAGACCGAACGCGAAACAGGACCGTCGAAGCCTGATCTCGCGGAATGAAGTAATGAATCTCACGATTTGCCTGCGATTGCGAATCAGCGTTGTTTGGGAATGCTGCGAACCACATCGCGGACCTGGGCCGGTTGAGCACCGTTGTATTGCGCGATAGCCGAAACATCGTTGACATTGGTCACAACCGCCTCACCGATGAGAGTGTCGTCTCGCATCAATAACTTTCCCGTGACCGGGTCGTGAATCTCTTTTCCAGCGCGTAACACCTGAAGGCGGTCGCCCACCCTTAATCCATCGTGCGCACCTACGTTCAGGACGAGTTTGCCCGAGTCGCTCGCATCGGCAACCAGGCCATCAATGACCGGGGCGCGCTGGGGCAATTTGGCGAACTGCGGTTGGAGGGAAGCCGCCAGTTGTGCGACCGCTTTGTCCACCGATTCCGACATGACCGGGCTATTGGAGCCACTGGCCATGAGCACCCGGCCACCCATATCGCGGAGATCTGTTTTTACATTTTTGCGACTGGTTTCGCCTACGCCCTCGCACACCGACAACACTTCGGCTGTGTCGGGGCTTACAACGCGCCCACTAATCGCAATTTTTGCTCGGATGTCGTACTTGGCTCTCGTTCCGCTACCGGCGCCCATCATGCCGGTGAACGGGGTCGCATGCCCGCCCTTCATTTTCTCGTCATACTCGTAATGAGTGATCGTCCCCAGAATGATGGCATCTACCCCAAGCACTCTACCTAGTTTCGCCGCGGTGATTGGATCGCTGCGGTCGCTGTTCGTGAGATTCTGCTCGGCAAGAACTTTGTCGATGGCACTGCGCTCGATCACGGTCACGCTTCCGTCCTGCACGAGTTTTGCGATCAGGAGTTCGGAAACGCCCTTGCCGATGTCCGGGCCGTTGGTCTGAAACAAAGTAGTGCTCACGCCACCTTGCACAGCGGCATTGTCGAAATCGAAAACAGCGACCCTCTTTTTTGGTGCAACCTGGGACCAGACGCTGGAGGAGATCAACAGAACCAGCGCCCCACACAATCGTAAGCGCATGCCCAAAACCCCGCGGCATTATATGGCAGAGTACGACCTCAGACAACTAGAGCTGCCTGCTAAAATTGCTGCACTCCAAAAGCGGATTAACTCGTTTTGGCGCATGGCGGGGAGGGCGCATGAGCACAAATGATTTTGATCTTCTTGTGATCGGCTGCGGGCCGGCCGGTGAAAAGGCTGGCGCGCAGGCCGCTTACTTCGGCAAACGGGTTGCCATTATCGAACGCGAACCGTACGTCGGGGGCAGTTCCATCAACACGGGTACTGTCCCGAGCAAAACGCTTCGTGAATCCGCACTGTACTTCTCCGGCCTGAAGCAGCGTGGCCTATACGGCATTGACTATTCATTGAAAGAACATCTCACCATTCAGGATTTCATGCACCACGAACGAGATGTCGTGGAAATGGAGCGTCAGAGAATTCTGCAGAATCTGGCGCTGCATCACATCGAACTGATCCAAGGGCAGGCTTCGTTCCAAGATCGAAATACGGTCACGGTTTCGAGCTCCAATGGCATTCGCCAGCTGCGCGGAGATGTGATTCTCATTGCAACCGGGAGCAAGCCGCACCGGCCGCCAGGGATCGCTTTTGATGACGTTCGGATATTTGATTCCGACACATTTCTGCGAATGAATCGTATCCCCGCCAGCCTGGTAGTGATCGGAGGCGGAGTGATTGGATGTGAGTATGCGTCCATCTTTATGGCGCTCGGAATCGACGTCGTTCTCGCGGATGGGCGCGACCGCTTGCTGCCGTTTTTAGATTATGAAATCTCCGAGAGGCTTCGGCAGAGGCTGGCTGACCTGGGCATGAAATTTTGCTTCAACGAACGGCCCGCGAAAGTGCAAAACAACGGGTCCACAATTGAATTAGTCATGAGCAGCGGGAAAACGCTGCAGACGGAAACGGTTCTGTTCGCCGCGGGACGCCGGGCTGCTGTGGACGGACTCTCGTTAGAAAAGGCCGGTTTGTCTCTTAGTGAACGCGGCTACATCCCGGTTGACGAGAACTACCAGACCTCTACAAGCAACATCTACGCAGCCGGAGACGTCATCGGCTTCCCTGCCCTCTCCTCCACATCCATGGAGCAAGGCCGTGTGGCTGTATGTCATGCATTCGGCTTTAAGTACAAACAGCGTGTCGCCGCCATGCTCCCGATGGGCGTGTACACCATTCCGGAGATATCGGCAGTTGGGGAAACTGAAGAATCCTGCCGTGAAAAGAAAATCGACTACTGCGTCGGAAAGGCGCTTTATTCCAATAACGTCCGCGGCCACATCATCGGCGATCTTGCCGGCATGCTGAAGCTGATCTTCTCGCGTTCCGATAAGAAACTTTTGGGCGTGAGTATCATTGGTGAGAGCGCCACGGAATTGATTCACATTGGCATGTTCGTCCTCGACAACAACGGCACCATCGATGAGTTCATTGAGCAGGTCTTCAACTTTCCTACTCTCAGCGAAGCTTATAAATATGCCGCCTACGATGGTCTTGGAAACCTTACAGGACACAAGCTCCGCGCGGGCTGACCGAATCTGCCGCATTTACTTACTTCGTGTTTGACTGTGGCTGGTGACTTTCGGCTGGAGGCATAAGTGTGCTCGCACCGATAAGGGCAAGAAAACGGCCTTTTTTAATGATATGATGCTCGCCGCTCAGAAGTATTCATGGTGTTCTTTCGGACTTCCTGAGTTCCTCCGTCAATTGTGGCGCACAGATGGCAATCGGTGACAGCCAGCGCAAGAAAATAGGCAAATACGAAGTGGTCGATGTCCTTGGCCGCGGCGGGATGGGTGTCGTCTACAAGGCAATCGATCCCGGGATCGGCCGCTACGTCGCCATAAAAATGACCACCGGGACGCTGCAGGACGATCCCGAGATGCTCAAGCGCTTCAACCTCGAGGCGCAATCTGTCGGCAAATTGCAGCACCCGAACATCGTTACGATCTACGAATTGGGCGTGGAAGATGGCCATCCGTATCTCGTGATGGAGTTGCTGGATGGCGAGAGCCTCGAGTCTCTCGCCCGAAACTCACTTTCTGTCGAAGACAAACTGGACATCATTATCCAGGTTTGTAACGCGGTCGAATACGCACACCGGCATGAGGTCATCCATCGCGACCTCAAGCCGGCCAACATCGTGATCCTGAAGGACGGGGTCGCCAAAGTCGTAGACTTTGGCATTGCCCGCATGGGGATGCAGAAACTAACTCGACCGGGGCAGATGGTGGGCAGTTTCGAGTACATGTCCCCGGAGCAAATCAATGGCTCCAATGTCGATGCGAGGAGCGACATTTTCTCCATCGGCATTCTGCTTTTCCAATTGCTTACCGGAAAAATCCCTTTCGAGGGCAAAGATACGGGCGAGATGTTGATGAGAACCTTGCACGAGCCCGCGCCCTCTCTAACTGGACTGATGAAGAGCTGCCCGGCCGGACTGGATGAGATCGTGCAACGCGCCCTAGCCAAAGACCCCGAACAACGTTACCAATCTGCCGAAGAGCTGGCCATTGATCTCGGCCAGGTGCTGGAGAAATGGAGACGAGAACGCGTTTCTGAATATCTGCAGGCGGCCGAGACCGCCGCTGCCCAGCGCCAGTGGGCAAGAGCGAAGGAGCAGCTGCTGCAGGTATTGAAGCGTGATCGGCAAAATGCCCGGGCCAATGTAAGGCTTCGCGAGGTCCAGCAGGAGATTCAAAAGCAACAGCGCAGTGAACGCGCGAAAGAACTGCTGTCCCAGGCGGAGCATGCCCTGGCGCAGTCGGAGACCGCGGAGGCGCTTAATTTCCTGAACCAGGCAGCAGAACTGGACCCAAGTAACACCCACATTGTTCAGCTTCGCGATTCTATTCAGGAATCGACTGGACGCGAGGCAAGGCTTACTGAGCTCATGCAGCGCGCGGATCTGGCGAAGGAGGCGGGTGACCTGGAAGGTGCGCGCCAAGTCATAGACGAAGGGCTGGCGGTCGACCCACAAAACCCGGACTTTCGCTCCATGCAGCTGGTCATAGGTCAGGAGCTCGCCAGCCGCCAAAAGCAAAGGCAGACCCAGGAGCTCCTGACAGAAGCCAGAAAACAGATTTCAACGCGCCGCTTTTCGGCTGCGCTGGAAATCTTGAAGAAAGCTGAATCGGTGGATGCTTCTTTGGGGGTGGTTCAGGAGCTGATCACGCTCGCCAAAACCGGGGAGCAGCAAGAGCGCCAGCGTCAAGCCTTGGAGAGTCTCACCAATCAGATCCAGGAAGCACTGCTTAAAGAAGATTATGTAACCGCGGCAACAAAGATCCAGGAAGGCTTGCGCAATTTTCCCGAAGATCGTGGATTGCTCAAGCTGAAAGCGATGGTGGATAAGCAACAGCAAGAGGCCCTAAAGCGCCGCGATTTGCAGCAACAGACGATGCAAGCGCGCAGGTTGCTGGATGCGGGGCAGCCGGCGGACGCTATGGCCTTGCTGCAGAAGGCGCAGGAAAAATATCCCTCCGATCGCTCGCTGGACGCAATGATCGCAATGGTTCAGCAGGCCATCGAGGCAAAGCGCAACGAAGATGAAAAAAACGAAATCCTCCGACGCGCTCGGGAAGCTATTCGCGCCAAGAACTATTCCTCAGCAATCTCCATGCTGGATTCGGCGCGGCAGCGAATGGTTTCCGCGGAATTCGATGAGCTGCTGCAGTTTGCCCAGACTGAGTCCGAAAATGTGGCAAAGCGCCAGAAGATCGATGCCATTGCGGAAAGGGCGCGTGCCCTCACATCGGAAGACCGGTATCCCGAAGCAAAGGCTTTGTTGCAGTCGGCGCTGCAGGAGTTTCAAGACCAGGAACTCCAGATCATCCTCTCCGATATCGAACGCCGTATCGATGAATTTAACGCCGCGGTTGAAAAAGCAATGGTCACCGCCGACCGACTCGAACGGCAAGAGCGCTTCGCGGACGCAGTCAAATTTTTGGAAGCCCAGAGCACGCAGCTTGGCAAATCCACGAAATTCCGGGTGGCGTTGCAGAACAAGCGCCAGCGGCAGCAAGCAATGCAAGCCGTGTATGAACTCAAGGAGCAAATTCGAAACGCGCTCTCGGCTGGCGAGGATGAGCGCGCCAAGGCACTGCTTGAAGGATTCCGCAACTCGCCGGCGGCTACCGAGATGGTCCGGACTGATCTCGCATTGCTGCAGCGGGAAATCGAATCGAAACAAGCCCAGGTTGCGGCTAAGAAGCTTGAAGGCGCGCTCCGCGATGCTCGCTTGCTGTTGATGGTCCAGTCGAACGAGGCTGCACTGCGAATTTTGGAATCCGTCGAGGACAGCGTGCCGCTGTCCTCGCCTGAGTTACAGCAAAAATACGAGGCTTTGCAAACTGCCGCGAAGAATAGCCTGCGCGGACAGGCGAAAGAATCTGCCGGTTCGGAAAATCCAACTATCGAAATTACCGTAGCCAGCGATGCAGATAGAACCCAAATGCTGGACCCGGGGCAGCTGCAGGTCATGCTGGCCGAGGTTTCACGCATGGCCGGCAATTACGGGCATGATCAAAAGTTACAAAGCACGATTTATGAGGTGAAGCAGAAGATCACCGACCAGATTTCCGTCTTGCGGGAATCTGCGAATCAGCCGCAAGAGCCCGCAGCCGCTCCGTTCGACGAGAAGATAAGATCTGGCTCAACGAGTGTTGCGCCACAAAAGCCGCGCCTGGATGACGCAACAGTGGCAATTACTCCGAATAACGCCACTCCAGTACCAAGGCCAATCAAACAACTCGACTTTACAATCCCTGAGTTTCCCGCATCGCGGCCGTTGACAAGCCCGGTGGTTCCATCTTCGCCGCTGGAAACTCAGACAACTCGTGTAGATCCTGCAATTCGACCGGCTGAATCAACCAGGGTAGACCCCGCAAAGCTTGCCGGAATTCGTCCGGCGTACGTGCCTCGCGCGCCGCAGCCTCAATCCGCTCCGGTAAAGATGCAACCGCCACCGCCGCCCTCCAGCTCTGCCGCTTCAAAAGAAGTCAAACCTGCTGCTTTAGGACTGGCGAACACGATCCCGGCGCAAAACGCGATTCCGCGGCCACAAGTAGTGGTCGGGCAATCAACCGCCAAGCCGGGACGGCCGTTATCCTCGGCGCCGGGGCGGTGGACCGCGATTTTTATTGCCGCCGCGGTCGTTGTGGTAATGGCAATCGCGATCCGCTTCTGGCTAAAAAGATCACCGGACAAAAACTCAGCAACATCTGGGTCGAGCTACCACGTCACGATCCATACCACTCCTCCCGGTGCAACCATTCTGATCAATAACGAAGTCCGAGGTGTTTCCGAGTTGCAGCTGGATCTGCCAGGCGGGAGCTATCAAGTGGAAGCCGAGCTCACGGGCTATCAAACAGCAAAGACTGCATGGAACGCCACCTCAGATGCGCCAAATTCGCTGGCACTTGCTCTGCAACCTGCCCTGCCGGTGCTGAGGCTCTCGTCCGATGCAGTCGGTGGAAAATTGCTGCTGGACGACTCTCCGCCTTTGAATGTGGAAGGAGAGCAATCGGTCAGCGATATTAAGCCCGGCAGTCACACGCTCAAGTTCGAAGGTCCGCAAGGCAGCGCCGCGTTTTCTTTTTCGGTGAGTGAAGGAGCCTCGCCAACTGTTACGGGCCCAATTGCCGCCCAAAGAATCGTGACCTTAGTGGTCGCGAATTTGGCTTCCCGGGTGAAAGTGTACTGCAGCGAACCGCAAGCGGAAGTAAGTCTCGATGACCAACCGCCCGCAAGAGTTCCTCAGGGCGGATTGGAATTGCTCGAGGTTCCGCTCGGCAATCACAAATTGTTGCTCAAGAATTCGGCAGATCAATATCGTCTCTCGCTCGACATCGGCTCTTCACCGGCACTTACCACTTTTCTACAATCCGGGAATAATATCGGCACCCTGCTGGTGACCGCATCGCAGGATGGGGCGCAGGTCTTCGTGAATGGGAAACCGCAGAAATACCTAACAAAAGGCGGCGGACGCCTTCGGATACCAAATCTCGAGCCCAAGGAATATCTGATCTCGGTGTCAAAGCCCGGGTTTCAGGATGTGACTCCGCAGAAAGTTCTAGTTCGCAAAGGTGAACAGAGTACCGTCGCATTCAACTTGGCTGCCGTTCCACACTTTGCGGCACTGAGCATCACTGGTGCGCCCAGTGGCACACAGGTTCTTGTGGATGACAATGCAATGGGAACGATTGCTCCCGATGGGACCTTAAGGCTCGAGAACATTAGCCCCGGGGATCACGTGATTACTCTGCGCAAGGATCGCTTCGAAGCCAAGCGTGTGCAAAAGCGCTTTGTGGCGGGCTCTGCTACAGTTCTCTCGGGTACCGAGGCTTCGCTGCAAGCATCTACCGGAGCGCTGCAAATCAATTTCTCTTCTGCAGACGCACAGCTAGTCTTAATCAAGGGTGGCGAGTTGCCAATCAAGGTTACCAAC
>JAFAGX010000113.1 GCA_019237515.1 Acidobacteriaceae bacterium | reverse complement strand
CTCTGGCGAGGGCAAACGATCCGCAGATGTTGCACTTGCTCAAGCGCCATCATGCGCGCATGTTGCGCTTGCTGCCGTGCACAGGCGACCTGCCGGCGGGCAATGCCGGACTGCACGTAGGCTAATTGACCTTGTACCTTGGCGATGGCCTCTTCCGGACCCGTAAAGCTCGAAATTCCGCTCAAAGTGGCCTGCGCCACGGCAGCAAAATGGGTCGCCTCGGCCCCCACCTGCTGAACAGCCGCCATGGCACGATCCGCCAGGCAGGTGCTCTGATACTTGCTCGCAAAGTGGTTGCCGACAAAGAGAGCCATAATCGCAACTGCCGCCCAGTACAGCGTCTTTTCCGAACTCATCTTGTTGCTCCTTGCCTGGTTTACTGGTTAGACGGTCGCGACGGAATTATGTCACCCGGTGTCTGGAATGTTATGTGGGTGGGCTTGATGAGCATTGTTCTGCAGAACTACTTCAGCTATTTCAGCTCTGGAACCCCTACCGGCTCCCGGGCACCTAATCGTTCCAGGATCATCGGTCCAAGCTGGGAAACGCTCCCGGCTCCGAGGGTCAGGATCATGTCGCCTTCCTGAGCCACGGCGACAACTGCTTCGGCAGCTTTTTCAAAAGTCGAGATATACGCGGCATCGGGACCGGCTTCTCGAATCCTTTGAACCAGCACCTGCGCGCTAATTCCCTCGATCGGCTTTTCGCTGGCTGAGTAGATGTCCAGCACGATCAGGGTATCCGCATCACCGAAGGCGGTCGCAAACTCATTCATTAAGTGTTGTGTTCGGGTATAGCGGTGCGGCTGAAAGACGACATGAATTTTCCGGAACCCGCACTGCCTGGCCGCTGCCAGAGTGGCACGGATCTCCGTAGGGTGATGGCCGTAATCATCAATGACACTGACCCCTGCTGCTTTTCCCCGCAACTGGAAACGGCGATCTACGCCGCGGAAATTTTCCAGCGCGATGCGAATCTGTTCTGCGCTGAGATCCAGTCCTATGCCGACCGCAACTGCGGCGGCCGCATTTAGCACGTTATGCGCCCCAGGCACATGGAGCCGAAACTCACCCAAACTCTGGCCTTTAAAGCTGAGCTGAAAACGGCTGAGGGGTTGGTCGTCGGCCGTAATGGCTGTGCTTTCGCCCATTCTTATGTGGAAATCCGAGCCGCGGCGGGTTCCATAAGTAAAAGTGCGGCGTCGAACCTGCGGCAGCAAGCGTCGAAGGTGTGCGTCGTCATTGCATATGACCACAACGCCATAGAACGGGACCCGATCCATAAAACTCAGAAATGCCCGCTTTACATCGCGCAGATTGCGGTAACAGTCCATGTGTTCCCGGTCGATATTTGTAACTACCGCAAGGATGGGTGATAAAAGAAGAAACGAACGGTCGCTTTCATCCGCCTCCGCGACCAGATATTGCGATTTGCCGAGCCTGGCATTCGAGCCCATGGCGTCGACACGCCCACCGACCACCACAGTAGGATCCAGGCCGGCTCCAGCCAGCACGGCCGCAATCATCGAGGTTGTGGTTGTCTTGCCATGCATGCCGGCGACGGCAATCCCGTACTTGAGGCGCATCAACTCGGCGAGCATTTCAGCCCGGGGAATGACAGGCAGGTGTAACGTTCGCGCCTGTACAACCTCGGGATTGCCGGCGGCGATGGCCGAACTGATAACCACGACGTCGGCACTGATCACGTTTTCGGATCTATGGCCTTCAAATATCTCTGCGCCCAGACCCGATAACCGCTGGGTAATCGGGCTACTCTTAAGGTCGGAACCGGAGACCTTGTAGCCAAGATTTAGCAGCACCTCGGCAATCCCACTCATGCCGATGCCGCCGATGCCTACGAAATGGATGCGTTGAATCTTGGCGAACATTCTTTGTCGATCCTGGGCGAATTCCAATGATCTCTAGCCGGCTCTGCCAATAACTCGAAACCTGAGACAAATTTTAATCAGCTACACCTGCCAGCCGCCCGGCCATTTCCGCGATTACGCCCGCTGCGTCTGGATGCGACAACTGGCGGGCCGCTTCTCCCATGGCTTTGAGGCGGGTCGAATCCGCAAAAAGCGACGTCACAGTATGCACGAGACTTTCGGCCGAAAGCTGTGATTGTTCGAGCATCACTGCCGCACCTCCTCGCACCAGCGCCTCCGCGTTCCGTTTCTGGTGATCATCCGCAGCGCGCGGAAACGGCACGAAGATCGCAGGTTTGCCTGCGGCAGTAACTTCCGCCACGGTGCTTGCCCCGGATCGGCAAACCAACAGAGTTGCCCGTGCGAAGTAACCTGGCATGTCGTCGATGAAACGGTAGACTTCTACCGAGCCGCCCAGGTGTTCGTATGCTGCTCTCGCGTCATTATAGTCAGCTTCGCCGGTCTGATGAACGACCGACAGGCCGACGATCCGGCGCAACAGCTCGGGCATAGCCTGGATGGTGGCTTGGTTGATCGCTCGCGCCCCCTGGCTTCCGCCAAAAATGAGCAGAGTGGGAGTTGCCGGGTCACCGTTGCCGCGAAAAAATGCTTCGCGGACTGGAACTCCTGTAATCGTGCAACGCCGAAAATATTTTCCGGTTTCCTGGAAGTGAACGGCTGCAGCGGAGACAAACGGGGCCACAACACGGTTGGCAAATCCGGGAATTACGTTTGGCTCGAAAATTAGAGTAGGAATTCGCCGCAAGACTGCTGCTAGCATTGCCGGACCGGACGCATACCCACCAACCCCAATCACCACATCTGGCCGAAAGTCCGACAGAACGCGCCCTGCAGCCCATACGGCTGCGGGTAAATCGAACAGCGTCTTCAGGCGCGTGACGAAACTCACATTGTTGAGGGCGCCCACATCCACTAGCCGAAGCTGAAACCCGGCATTTGGAACCAGCCGGTTCTCGATCCCCCGACTGGTACCGATGAATAGAACCTCCGCACCATATTGCTTCTGCAATTGCTGCGCGATGGCGAGGGCCGGGATTACGTGCCCGCCGGTGCCACCTCCTGCCAGAATTGCTCGCATGTGCTGACTATAAATTGAAACGACCAAAGCACGATGGCGGGAAGTTAACGTTCAAGTGGCGGATCGAGAAAGGCTGCGTTTCCATCAACCGCACGGGCGAAGCCCCCTGCCCACAACAGCACCTATTCGGCTTGCTTGCTGATATTCAACAGCACGCCCACCGAGGCTAAAGCAAAGAACAGCGACGATCCTCCATAGGAGACGAAGGGCAGGGGAATACCTTTGGTCGGCATCAGGCCCAAAACCACGCTGATGTTAATGAAAGCCTGAACAACAATCATGCTCGTGATTCCGACAGCGAGGAATCGTCCAAACATATCGTGCGTTCGCAAAGCAGTGCGGATGCCACGCCACAGAAAAATTGAAAAAAGAGTGACGATAATCAAGGAACCGAGCAGACCCAATTCTTCCGCGGTCACCGCGAAGATGAAGTCCGTATGTGGCTCAGGTAAATAGAAAAGCTTCTGCTTCCCTTCCATCAAACCGACGCCAGTGATGCCCCCAGTGCTCACTGCGATCAGCGATTGAATAATGTGGAAACCACGGCCCTGAGGATCCGAATAGGGGTCAAGAAAGGCCAGAATGCGAGCCCGGCGGTAAGCCACGTGGAAGATCAGGAAGTAGAGCGGAACCAGGGATGCGACCGCGGCATAACCGAGATAACGCAGATTAAGGCCCGCAACAAACAACATGCACCCGGTAATGGCGGCACAGGCGATGGCGGTGCCCAGATCTGGCTGAAAAACAATCAGGCCGATATAAACCAGGGTGGGAAGGACGGCCGGGAGCACCGTACTCCGCCACTGATCCATCGATTTGGTGCGCGTCTCCAGGAAAAAGGCGAGGAATAGAATAATCGCCGGTTTCGCCATCTCCGACGGCTGAAATGACAGTGGCCCCCAATGGATCCAGCGATGGGTGTGATGAGCTCGATCGAGAAAGAAAACCGAGATCAGCAGAAGTGTGGTCAAGCCGAGAAGCGAGAAGACTACGGCGGGATGCTTGTATCTGCGGTAGTCAATCTTCATGGCCGCAATCATCAGCGCCAGGCCGCCGGTCGCCCAACCCAGCTGCCTGAACAAAAAGAAATAGCCTGAACCATAGCGCTCTTTGGCCATGACCGCGGAGGCGCTGAAAACCATGACCAAACCCACAAAAATGAGGAGCAGCGTGACAGTGAACAGCCATCGATCGACACTAACGCGCTTGGCCATGGGAAACGTTTCATTTCACCATGGCGCCACAGAGGCGCAGACAAAAATTCGCTGGATTATTCCGGAAATGTAACTATCTTGGTTCGGAGAGGAACGCGGCCACGCAGGATGCAGCGAAATCTACGTAGCTAGCGCTTCCATCGGCGAATTAGCCCGCTTCGACATTCGCCTCGGCCAGGCTGCGCACAATTTCCTTGAAAACCTTGCCGCGATGTTCGTAATTGTGGAACTGGTCGAAGCTGGCGCAAGCAGGAGCCAGCAGCACGATGTCGCCGGCTTCGGCGTCCTCTGCGGCGCGGCGAACTGCGGTTTCCAGAGTCTCAGCATGCACGATCTCCGCCGCACCTTTGATTTGCGCTTCAATCTTTGCCGCCGCGGCACCGATGGTATAAACCCGCTTTACTCTTTGCCGTAAGAGTTCGTTCAATACGCTGTAGTCGCTCCCTTTATCCTTGCCACCCAGGATCAAGTGAATGTTCGCCGGAAAGGATTCCAGAGCCTTGATCGTCGCATCCACGTTGGTGGCTTTCGAATCGTTGTAATACTCCACGCCGCCAATCGACGCGACGTGCTCCAATCGGTGTTCGACCGCCCGGAATTCGCGAACGGCCTTGCTGATACGGCGCGGTTCAACATCACTGAGTACGCCGACGCATACCGCGGCCAGTACGTTCTCGACGTTATGGGCGCCCTTCAGCGGAATTTCTGAAATTTGCATAATCTCGCGCTGGCCGCCTTGGTCGCGGAACAGAACACGCCCTTCCCGCACGTAAGCTCCCTGATTCACCTCTTTCTTGCGGCTGAACCAGAAAACCTGCGCCTTGGTGCGTGATGCCATGCCGGCGCACGTTGGATCATCCGCATTTAGCACTGCAAAGTCGTCCGACTTCTGGTTCTCGAAGATCCTCGCTTTCGCGTCAGCGTAAGCCGTAAACGTGCGATGCCGATCCAGGTGATCGGGAGTAACATTGAGCACCACGGCGATGTGCGGGCGAAACGTTTCTATGGTTTCAAGCTGGAAGCTGGAAACCTCCAGTACCGCAATTGTGTCCTCGGTCGCCTCGTCCACCAGGGAAATCGCGGGTGTTCCGATGTTCCCGCCCACAACGGCCGGGAATCCGCCGTTTTTGACAACTTCGCCTGCCAAGGCTGTGGTAGTAGTCTTTCCGTTCGAGCCAGTGATCGCGATTATGCTTCCCGGGAAGAACTGAGCGGCGAGTTCGACTTCTCCGATAACTTTTTCACCCAAGGCTCGAGCCTGCACCAGCGGGGCTGCATCGACCGGGACCCCAGGGCTAACGACGATCAAATCCTGATTCTGAAAAGTTCGGTCCCCGTGTCCGCCAGTCTCGACCGTAATCCCTTCATCGAGCAGGCGAGGGATTTCCTCCTTTAGTTGGTCTGGAGTCTTGCTATCGGACACGGTTACGCGTGCTCCGCGGGACTTCAAGAACAGCGCCGATGCCACGCCCGATTTGCCCAGGCCAACCACCAGAACGCGTTTACCTTGCAGATCCATAAATATTCATCGACCGCTAACGCACGGAATCGTATGGAAAGACTTTTCCAGTTTTCTCTGTGTCTCGGTATCTTACCGGTGAGTTCTACCTTAGTTTCAGCGTCGTCAGTGCAAATAATGCAAACACCAGCGACGCGATCCAGAAGCGCACGATGATTTTCGACTCCGACCATCCCAACAGCTCGAAATGATGGTGCAGAGGCGCCATCTTAAAAATACGCTTTTTGCGAAGCTTGTACGAGGCCACTTGCAGGATGACCGAAATCGCTTCAATAACGAATACGCCGCCGATGAAAGGCAGGAGCAACTCCTGTTTAATGATGACTGCCACCGTGCCAATCGCGCCGCCTAGCGCCAGCGACCCGACGTCCCCCATGAAAACCTCTGCCGGATGCGCGTTATACCACAAGAATCCAATCGCCGATCCCACCATGGCTCCGCAAAAAATCGTCAACTCACCCACTTGGGGCATACGTTGCAAT
>JAFAGX010000398.1 GCA_019237515.1 Acidobacteriaceae bacterium | reverse complement strand
GCCGTGACCGAGCATGCGACCGTTAATAGTGAATGACGAATAGCCGACCTCGTATCCTTTAGGCATGCCTTTGGCGAGCGAGGCTTTCATGTCGGACTCACCTTTTTCTTCTAGCGCCTTTACTTTCGTAGCTGGCGACAGGACGTCCTGGGGCATGTCGCCACCGCGACTGAAGGTCGGCTCGAATTCCTTAAGAACGAGGAAGACTTCGCGATCGTAATTTCCGGGTTCGTGGTTGGGTTCGACGTAGACGTGTCCAACCTGGCCGCTGTATTGTCCAGCGGAGAGATCGGCGCCAGCACGATTGTGGGTGTGGTAGAAGCGGTAGCCGGCTGGTCGCGGCACAAAAGAAATGCGACGCTTTCCGCGGGCGGGAATGTATGGCGTACCTTCTTCAGCGGCGCCGTCGACGTCGACTGGAACGAGTTGGCCGTGCCAGTGTAGTTGTTCGGGAGTGTCGGTGTCGTTGTAAAGATCGACGGTGACCTGCTGCCCTTCTTTGAAGCGCAGCAGCGGACCGGGAAACTGACCATTGTAAGTAGTGATCGAAATTATTTTCTTGGGTGCGATTTCGATTGGGGTCGATGCGATTCGGATTGTGTAGTCGGCGGCCGGTTCAGCCGCAGATGACCTGTTGGTCTGGGCGTACAACCCGATTCCGGTCGGTAGCAGTGTGCTGACGGCGGCGACACCTGCTGTCTTGAGGAAATGACCCCCGGAGGCGCTCACAAACTTCTAGCTTACTCTCAAGTTGACCCCGGTTGGTGAGAGCAACCCAGTAGCCAGTCTTCAAGAACCAAGGACATCGGGCAGGCAGGCGTTTGCAGGTGATGTGACGACGACTCGCCGCTGCTGCCTCAAGCACCAGCGGCGAGCTTTTCGTAACTGCGAACTAAAAGATCAGCTTTGCGCCAAACAGCAGGTGTCGTTGGGCAATGCCGTCGTAAGTTGTATTGGCGGCGAAAGTACCTCCGCCGTTGTTGTTGAATTCCGTGCTCCCGAACCCCTGGAGATTGATATCGCCAATTGGAACGCCTCGGAATTGTGTGTTCATCCAGTTAAATGCCTGTGCCTGGAATTGCAGGGTGAGTTTTTCCGTTAAGCGGGTGTTTTTGAAAAAGGCAAGGTTAGAGGTACTAATCGCCTGCCCACGATACAAGCTCCGCCTCGCTCCGACGAAGGGAGATCCCAGAATCTTGGCGGAGGTTGGATCGTTCTGGATCCAGTGCGCACCCGTTATCGGAGTCACCGCGCAAGGCGAACTTCCCGCCGAACTGCCCAGGCACGGATCGTTGACGCTCACCAATGTGCCGAGCGGAAGCGCTGCGCCTCCAGCTGCAAGGCAGGTCGCGGTAGTCCCATCGCAGTATTGCCCGACAGATGTAAAGGGCAAGGCTGCATTGCTCAGGATCGGACGGCACTCATCGATGCCGCCTCCTGAGAAATTAGTGGGGTCGCACAGTGAATTGGGTTGCTGGTTCTCGACGACGGTGTAAGGTTGACCACTGGTGTAGCGATAGGTGGTACTCATCTGCCATCCGCCCAGCAGATGGCCGACGATTCCTTTCTGACCCTTGTAGAAGGGCAAATCGTAGATAAATACGACGCCGGCGACGTGGGGGAAATCATAGCCGCTGAGGGCTTTTTCCGCGCGCGAGATGTCGAACGGGTTTTGCGCATACTGATTGGTGTTGCCGCCGTATCCACCCAGGCTCTGCGTCGATGAAAAAGCCTCGCTGGTATTATCGAGGGCCTTGCTAAAGGTGTAGGTGGCGTTGACCGTCAGCCCGTGCCAGTTCTGCATGCGCAGCTCACTCTGCAAGCCGTCATAGAAGGAATATGCAGTTGTGGCGTATTGAACATCATCAGTCAGGTTGCAATTGGCATAGCCGATCCCGCCCGCAAAGCCCGGAGCATTCGGATTGCTGCAAGGTTTCAGGCCTGCGGGGATGAGGTTTCCAAACCCAGCAGCAACGAGCGGGCCCAGCGCCGGGTTGCCATCCGTTGCCTGGAAGTTGTGCACGGTGTGATTGCCGACGTATCGTACCTCGGCGGCAATCCTGGAATTGATTTGCCGCTGAACTCCGAAATTCCACTGTTGCGAATACGGGTTGGAGAAGTTCGGAGCAAGCGTGTTCTGGGCGCGATCGCCTGGATTACCTCCAGAGGGAGCTTTCGGGATCAGGAAAGCCTGCACGGCCGGCGTGTTGAAGGCGCTTCCAGATGGAAGTCCAGGGATCGCACCCGCCGGGAAGTTCACCAGATCGACGAAGGGAGCGCTAGATGCCACATTAGACCCCAGGTTGTAGTACGCGAAGTCGTAGGCCA
>JAFAGX010000056.1 GCA_019237515.1 Acidobacteriaceae bacterium | reverse complement strand
CAACGCAGGCTGGAGTTCGGAATTCGAATGGCGCTCGGCGCAAAGCCGAAGGATATCGTGAGCGGGGTGCTGCGCAGCGGCATGAGACTCGCTCTTTGGGGAACACTCTCCGGCCTCGTGCTTGGTTTCGCCTTCTTCCGGTTTCTGCGTAGCTTGCTGTATGAGGTCAGTGCTGCCGATCCATTGACATTCGGCTTAGCATCCCTGGTGGGCATCGTCGCTGCGGCTGCGGCCTGTATTCTGCCCGCACTCCGAGCAACGCGTGTCCGCCCCATAAGCGCACTGCGGGCCGATTGACACTTCGGTCCTGCATCGTCTTTCGAAAAAGATGCAGATCAGCCGCCGTGGCCGGCTTTGCCACCCGGCATTGCGTAGATTGCTGAAACGTTCAAACCGCTCGGAAAGCGACCTCGTCGGAGACATGGGTAAGCTTGCTTTGATCGGAAAACCTAGCGGCAACCGGGCGATTGAAAGTGCCAGCCCTCCTTTACCGGATTGATCCTGAACGCCGCGCCATCCGAAGAGGCCCGCAACTGCAACTAGTGCTCTCGGAAGCAGTATTTACAATTCTTTACTCAGTCCTCAGTAAATCGGCTTCTCGGAAACCGAGTAGCGCCCTCATCTGTTCGGATCACATCGAGAATCATCGGCGACGGCCGTCGAACGTGAGTTGTTTGAATGTAAATCGAGCGAGGAGCGCGTGGTGTACAAAAGGCTGAACTCAACGGCACGTTGATTCAGAGAAACTCTTTTCTTCGGTGTTGGGCATTCTAGGCGGCCTCCAGCGCCGCCTTCAGCCACAATGGCCGCAAGGTCCATAATTGGCCGTCACCGGCGATCTACGCGACAGCCGTGTTCAGTTTCCGGGTTGCGCGTGATACAGACTCAGCGCGAGCTCGAATGGGCCCGCCGATTTCCGACAGATGTCTCCGTGGCGACTAGGGGCTGGTCGCGGCCTTCAGTTCGACAATGATGGCATGTACGTCTGTGGTGCCGACGTTCTCGCCGCCGTGCGTGATGGGCCCGCCCCAGAAAACCTCGCCAGCTTTGCGCTCGAAGACACGAACTGTACCGTCCGCATTGGTATTGCGGACGCGGTAATCGTTGAGGGGATAGAGCACATATTGAGGATGACTGTGCTGACGCTCGCTCTGGCCCGGTTTCAGGAGCAATTCGAGAACACGGACGTGCTCATTCTCGAATTTCACGCTAAGGCCGGTCGCCGTCTCCGTTTGAGCGGGCTGGGAAGCAATTTGTGTGCAGTGCTCCGATGCAACCAGCCAATCCGCTTTTTTACGCGCGAGCGCAAGGCTGCAGCGCTGGTCGTCATTGAACTCCTGGCCGTCGTAGGTGCCATGGCCTTTCCATCGACTGCTGACGACGGCTGTTCCTGACGTGAGATATACATTCAATTCGCTGCGTTCGGCGGAATCCAGCTGGTACTTCGGAGACATAAACTCGTCCAGAAGCGATTGCCGCGAGCGGACCTCGCCTTTTGACCCAAAATAAACGTAATCGGCGGCTAGGATGAGCTTCAAGGCAGCGGTGTCTTTGTGGCTCCAAGCGATGTCGTATTTTTCGATAAAGTGACGAATTTCATCTTCCCGGGACGGCCTACCGGAATGCTGCGCTCGCGCCAGACGAAAGCTGGCAAAGATGAGAAGAGACATAACGGACAACCGGAGCGCAAGCCTGGTTTTCATCATCATCGTCGCGCCCGCAACCATCGTGGTTTCGCGATATCCTCATTTTGCTTCGTGTTGAATCTTGATTGTTGAATTTAGATTCGAGATTGCAGACTCGAAAATACAGAATCGGTGCCGGCTACTTCTCACTGAAATCAAAAATCAACATTCGACATTGCCCAGTGTCGTCAGCCGCGCTTTCCCGTCTCCTCCGCGATGTACATGATCTCGTGCTTGAAAATGAAGAGATTTGGCTTATTCTCCCGGGTCAGCCGCAACATATTTTTGTCGTAATATTCGATCCAGCCCTGCACAACTTCTCCATCCGCCAGCTTGATGCTGACGGCTTTCTGCTTTTCTCCAAGAGCCTTGAGGTACACGGCCTCCTGCGAGGTTTCTTCCGGTGGCACTGCTCTCGGTTTACGGTCGGGCTGGCCTGATCGCTGAAATCCCATACTCAAATCATTCTACACGCACACTCGAGTTGCGCGCCGAGATGCGTGTTCAAAACCCCTAGAAACTTACACGCAAAGAGAATTCGATAACGCGCGGCGATCCCAGTGAGAACACCCCGGAGCCCAAACCAAGCCGATACGAGCTAGGCTGTTCGCCGGGCGTTCCATTCACCGATCCTGAGGTTCCGCTAAGAACACCCGTGAGCGGCAGATTCGGTCCGTCGAAATTGGCAAAATTCATTAAGTTGAAGAACGAAACTCCGGGCTGGAAGTCCACCCGCTCTTTAAACCTGTATTTCCAGCTCAGGCTCAGGTCGAAAGCTCTCAGCCATGACATATTGGCCTCGTTGGGCGGTGCGAGCGGAACTGCTTGCTGAACTCCACCGAGCGCTTGCAATTGAGCTAATGTGAACAGGCCGTTGTTGATTAACGTTTGACCAGCGGGTGTTGGTTGGCCTGCAAAGTTCTGATTGTAATTTTGGATGACATCATTGATGTTGCCGGCTTTGACGCTCCGTCCGAAGGCGCCGATGTTGGTTCCAGGAAGCACATCCCCGACTCCTGCGTTCGAAGCGAAACTTCCATCGCCCGTACCGTCGCCAGTCAGGTCGGTCTGGAAAATTCCCCCTGCATTGCCTGTCGGAGGCACAGTCAGGGTCACCGGCAACGGGCTGTAGAAATGACCGATCACCCCGAGGTTGAAGGAGTATGGCAAATCCAGCCAACCCCCAAACGAAATTTGATGTCTGCGATCAAGGCCGTTGGGGCCGATGTAGTGAAGAGGGTTGTTGAAATCCGTCGCAATGCTGACGAAGTCATTATCAGTAACAGGCGCCACATACTTCGACAACGAGTACGCCACCTGCAGGTTCATGTTACGTACATGTTTGAATGGATTCTGCAGGTTCTGGCGCACAGAAATCTGCAGGCCGTTATATTCGGCGCGGCCAATCGGAAACAACATCTGGTTCGCACCGACATTCGGGTTGATGCCTGGGAATGCCGCCGCCGGCGCGCCCGCTAGCGAACACGGACTTCCCCCGCACAGCGAGTAGCCAGAATCCAAACCATTAGTCGCGAAGTCTGCGATCGTAGCGGGCCTAGGGGTGTAGGTTTGACCAAGCTGCAGGGGCACCGGGCTCGTGGGGCAAAGAGCAGTTGCCTGAGCGATTGTGCCCACTCCGCAATTGGTAAGAGTGGTTTTGATAGCATTTTGCGCCGCTGCCAGATTGAAAAAACGCACATCGCCCACATGGTTTGTATCCACAGCCAGAAGCGTGTGGGTTTCGATATTGCGCAGATAGTCCATCTCGAGGACAGTTCCTTTGCCGAACTCGTGCTGCAAGCCGAAGTTCATCTGCACAGAACGCGGGCTGACATAATTCGGAGCCAGCAAGTCTTCGCCATTAACATCTAGACCGTCTGCCATCACCGTGCCGATGTACCCCGGATTCGCCGCTGGACCAGCTGCCGCAGTGGCTGCTTGATACTGTGCTTGGAAGGCCGCAATCGCAGGGGCTGCCTTGCCTATCGGCTGGCCGCAGAAGCTAGGAGCCTGGCCACTAGGAAGCGCACTGGGCTGTCCGTTCGTACAAACCGTCGGATTCTGCAGGAACAGTCCCGTTGCGAGCCGCGCCGGACGATCATATGCGGTGTTGTTCCAGATGGCATTTTCATAGAACAAACCGATGCCGCCACGAAGCACGGTTTTACCTTTTTTACTCGGGTCCCACGCGATTCCCAGTTGCGGAGCAAAGTTCTTATTTGGCTGACTCACGCTTTGGCCTAGACCGGGGCCAAACTGATTCAGGAAAGGAATAGGCCCCAGATCGGCGTCCGAACGGAACGTGTCGCGCACATAGCGCACGCCGTAGGTGAGCGTTAGATTCGGCAAAATCTTCCACGCAT
>JAFAGX010000041.1 GCA_019237515.1 Acidobacteriaceae bacterium | reverse complement strand
GGCTGCTGAAAATCTGGTGTTGCCAGTCCTTCCGGACGGCGGTATTGCCCGTTCCATGAATGACTGAACTCATGGGGGAAGAGACCTGCCATTCGCAAGCGTGCGTTCGGATCTACTAACTCGTGCTGACTCACACGGTCGTCGCTGCTTTCGTGATGTTCCTGGCCCAGTCCCATAATGTTATCGCTGAGCGTTAGTAGAAAGTGATAATCGCGAAAATGATGAGACTGATAGAGAGCAGTAGCTTCTGCCACCAACCGCTTGTAATGGTCCAGCAATTCCGCAGGAACATCCACGGCCCAAGCATCGTCCGAGACCACATCCAGTTCTTGCGAAGGTTTTTCACCCGGATTCAGCGGATAGACGCGCGCGAATTCGCCCGATTGCACCGGCGAATCAATCAGAAGATCCAGCGCGACTGGCGAGAACGAGATGGTTTCGTTCGATTGGCTGGCAATAGGCAGAGACGTGTTGAACTTCCATCCCTTCGGCAGCGTCAGCGAGGGATGAAATGTTATATCGGCCGCCGGATATCCTTTGGGGTAGAGAACCACCTGATTCCACATCAGGACAAACAGGTTCGCTGCACCTGATGCGCTGAAATCGATCCATGGCCGCGGCGCCGAAATCAAGAAATCCAATGATGCGTCGATCGACGAAACACCCGCCGGAATCGCGAGATTGAAGGCATACATGTCTACGAGATCCTGCTGCCAAGGGATCTCCTTACCGCCAGCAAGGAATTTCAACCCTGCCACATTCCAAATCGGCCCGTCTGGTGAATGATCCGCCGGCATCCACTTCGGATAGAAAAGCGTAAGCGGGCCCGGGCGCACGGGAATTTCGAGCTTCGCGTGCAGAATTCGCTGCGACACCTGCGACGCATCAACCGAGATCGCAATTGGGCCTGGCGGGGCTGCGGCACTCGCTGGGAGAAACGGTGGGCTGAAGAGTGCCACCGCGGCTACGAGAAATGCAATGCGCTTGCGGAGCTCTGTCGTGAAAACCAAAGAACCGCACGCCCCGCAGAGTATCACAGGGGCGATTACCAAGTTAACTTACCCATAAACTGAATGTTGCGCGGTCCGCCGACACCGAAGTGCGAGTCGAAGCTGCCATCATCCGCAGTAGCGGTGATAACTGAGTTAAGCGAGGGGGAGGGTTCAGCAAAATTGGGATGATTAAACGCGTTGAAAAAGCTGGTGCGGAATTGAAACCCGAACCGCTCAGTCAACTTGAACGTTCGCTGCAACGATATGTCCCAGGCATTCAACCCCGGAGCTACAAGAGGGTCGCGATGGCAGTTTCCGAAAGTGCCGGCAGCCGGGTCGGAGAACGAAGTCACTGATGCATAGGGCTGTGTGAAGTCTCGTAGCTGATAATGAATCGGGCCGACGCAGTTAAATCGTTCGTGAAAGTTGCCTACGCCGCTTTCATCACCGAAGGTGAGCAGTGGTGCGGCGAAGCCATCCCGAAATGTGGTGGTTCCCGACAGTTGCCAATCCTTCGCGATATAGGCCAATGGGTTGGCTGATTTTGGAGAGGGAACCCGGTACACATATGTGATCAACAGCGCACGCCGCTGATCAAACTCCGAGTTCCCATAGCCACCCCTCAAATTCGTTGAGTCTTGCGGAACGTATCCGCTAGTTCCAAAGAAATCCTCTACTTCCGAAGCGGTATCCAGGTTGTGCGACCAGGTAAACGAAACCTGAGACGTTAGGCCATGAAAATCGTTTGACTTCAGTGTTACTTGCAGAGAGTTGTAATTAGCAAAACCCGGCGTCGAAATCGTGTTGATCTGCGATAACGTCGGAAATTTTGCGTTGAAGGGCCGGGCTGCCTGTTCTAAGGCAAAGCTGGGTAACGGGCACGAAACCGGATTGCCCAAACAACTGGCAGGGTACCCAGCCCCCAACGGCGGTTGGTTGATGTCCAGAAGCTGAAGCTGATGAACGCTGTGATTTCCTACATAGGCAATCTGCAGCACAAGTTTTTGACTCAGCTCCTGTTGCAGGTTCAGGTTCCATTCCTGGGTGTTGGGAGTTTTTAGATTCCGCTGAATGCTGGCAACGTTGAACGGAGGCTGAGGGGCTCCGGTGCCAAAAATAGGTACACCAACCCCGAACGGAATTGGAGTATTGGGAACGATAGTGAAACCGGCTGTGGGGCCAATCGGATTTTGCGCCAGTCCCTCCTGGAAATTATTGAGTGGAATGGTGTCGTAATAAATTCCGAAGCCGGTGCGAAAAACGGTCTGCTTGCCGGGGATTAATGCAAACGGCGGTGCCCAAGCCAGCGACACTCGTGGCCCTAGGTCGCCTTTGGGAGCGTTGTAGATGTGACCGCCCGGCAACTTGGAAGCTTCGATCAGGCCCTGGTTCGGATCAAAGACAGAGAACCGGCCACGATCCTCGTTTACGGTTGTGAAGAAATCGTAGCGAAGGCCGGCCACCAGCGTCAGCCGCGGCGTGATCTTAAACGTATCCATTCCAAAACCGCTGATGATGTTCTGAGAAATATTCGCTCGATCGCTGCCAACCCGTGTAATTTGCGTGAGCCCGGAACCGGGGGTGGGAAGCCCGGCAATCAAATCGATCAAGGCGGCGAGTCCTCCATCCGGTGGCAGCGTTGGCTGTAATTTATGTAGAACCGTGTCACCGAGTTGTGATCCGGTGAACGAGAATATGCCGCGACCGCCAGCCAGCGTGTAGTCGGAATAATTGTGAAGAAAGTTGAAGCCCAATTGCCATGCGTGGCGATTACGCGTCCAGTTAACCTCCTCTGCAATTTGATAGCTTGTGGCGACTCGACCCCCCGCGCCATATTGCAGCCCTAGATTTGAAAATCCGTCCGTGGTCGTCGAAGTGTTGCCAATATCAATTTCCGGGATGCCGTAACTTTCCGGACCAACGCCGGTGTTGAAGCCAATCGTGGCTGGATTTACATTCGCATCTCGGCCTTTTTGGAACTGGCTGAATCGGTTCCAGCCGAGTCGCAAAGTATTCACCAGGCTCTGGTTGAAGACGTGTACTTCGCTAATTGCAAAATTGTCAGCGACTGTCGGCGTTACGCCAAACCATGGGTTCAATTGTGAGCCGCCCCCGGGCCCGGGGCCGCCACCCGGAAATTCATCCTCGCCTTTTCCGTGCAGGTATCGCGCGGAGAGCGAGTCGCTGGTGGAGAAGCTGTGATCAATTTTTAGAACCCCGCTGTTTGGCGTTTGGCGGCCACGATTATCCACTACGAAAGGTCCGGACAAGCCAAGCGAAGAATAGAGTCCAAGAATGTTCAACCCCAATTGATTGGGAGTTATGCCTTGGCCTTTGACTAAAGTCGTGGCTTCGGCAATCTGTGCCGGCGTCGGCGCGTTTCCATGCAGTGTAGTGCCCAGTCTCAGTCGGCTGCCGTCGTACCCGGCAAAAAAGAACGTACGATTTCGCCCATCGTATACATGAGGTATGTAAATCGGCCCGCCGATGGTCCCCCCAAATTCATTCCAAACAAAAGGAGCCTTCGGGACCCCGCCCAGATCCTCAAAATAATTCGCCGCATCGAGCGCGGCGTCGCGATGAAGCTCATAAAGAGAGCCATGCGGAGTGTTGGTTCCACTCCGAATATTAACGTTCATTACGCTGCCGGAATTCTGACCGCTCTCCGCTCCACCGTTCGCCTTTACGCTGACCTCTTCAATCGCATCCAATGGAAGCCGGGTCGCGGCGGTTGCGGAATTTCCTCCCTCGTTGATGGACGGAAGATAGGTCGATGGGTCCGTATCGGAAACCCCGTCGATATTGAAGCCGTTCGACCGCGAACGCGAGCCATTGATCGTGTATTGGGCGAAAGCGAAGTTGCTGTTCTGTGTGACACCCGGCAGAACCAGCGCTAGCCTCGTGTAGTCACTGTTACCAATCGGGAGCGATTGCACCTGTTCTGCAATGAGCTGACCGCCGGAGCTGTCGGTTTCAGTCTGGACCAGAGGTGATTCAGAAGTGACTTCCACCTTTTCGGCCACGGTCCCAAGCGTCAGCACAGGACTAAGCGTATTCACTTGCCCTTCAGAGGTGACAATGTCGTTAATCTCTTTCGTGCCGAACCCTTCTTTGCTGATGGTTAACCGGAAAGTGCCGATCGGCAGCTCGGGAAAACTAAAGTTGCCCGTCTGATCGGTGATCGCTGTGCGTTCCTGCCCGGTAGCGACGTTCACGAGCTTAAGACTTGCACCTTGTACCACTGCACCCTGCGCGTCGCGCACTGTCCCCGTGATCCGACCCGGGAACATTTGAGCTAAGAGAACCTCGCAGGACATTAGCAAGAAGACGGTTGCCAGCAGGAACCGAGCAGCGCGGATGGATAGCACGGCTAGTCTCCCCGTAAGAGTAGGTTGCGGCGCATGCTACTACCCTCGATATCTGTATGTCAACCGTATTCTTAATGTATGTCAGACTTGCTAGAGCTCCGGTGATCGATATGCGCAAGTTAGAGCGTGATAATAAACTGTGAAAAAGGGAAGCGGTGCCGACCGACATGGTTTTGGGACGTATTAATGTGATCGAGCATCCGACGACACGCGGCGCTCAGGCTCCCGACGTTCATCAGGAACCAAGAAGGGCGGGATAGCCACTTTGGCTAAGGAATCCGCGGAACTCGAATGATAGAGGGGTACATAAATAAATAACTCTTGCATACAAATGACATTTCAATAGTATTCTTTTACAGTTCAGCGCCATAGTTCGATTTCTGAAGGAGACTGAAAGATAATGAGTTGTTCTGGGACCGCCGATCTGGATAAAGGCGCCGGGCAGTTTCCGATCCATGCCGTGCGCAAATTATTTCCCGCCCTGAACGCTCACGACGATTTTGTGTTTTTCGATAATGCTGCCGGCGCGCAGGTGCCGCAAACCGCTCTCGATGCCGTGAACAAACATCTTCTGCTCAACAACGTGCAGCGCGGCGGGCGCTACGGAAAAAGTACTGAAGTGGATGCCATGATCGCACGAGCTCGCGAAACCACGGCAATACTCGTGAATGCCAGGCAGCCAAGCGAGATTGCATTCGGAATGAACGCAACTTCATTCATTCGCATGATGAGCCTGGCGCTCGGACAAACTCTGACCCGACGCAATGAAATCATCCTGACTGATTTGGATCACGAAGCGAATATTGCCACCTGGCTGATGTTGGCCAGAGATGGCGCGAAGTTTCTTTGGTGGAAGGTCCGGGATGACGGGAATCTTCACACCGAGGACTTGAAGACACTTCTTTCAGCCCGCACCAGGTTGCTGGCATGCACCGTCGCTTCCAATGCCCTTGGATCCATCGTCGATATAGAGCAAGCTGCCACGCTAGTCCATGGCGTGGGCGCAGAAATCTTCCTTGATTGCGTCCACTTCGGCCCTCACGGAGTCATCGATGTACAAGCCTGGGACTGTGACTACCTTGTCTGTTCCGGCTACAAAATTTTTGCACCGCACATGGGGTTTCTTTGGGGCCGCCATGAGCTGTTGAAGGCCCTTCCGACCTTTCGCGAAGATTTTATTCCCGATGAGCCACCCGAAAAATTAGAAGCAGGCACGTTCATTTACGAAAATGTGGCAGGTTTTGATGCGGCTGTAAGATATCTGGAAGTGTTGGCTCCTTCTGTCTCCGGAGACACTCCCACTTCGGTTGCTGAAAGACGCAGGAATCTGGTTACGTCTATGCAGGCGCTGCTGGACTACGAGCGATCACTCAGCCAGGAGTTAATCCACAGGCTGATAGAGGTTGGCGCGATAATCTATGGAATCCGCGACATCGAACTATGGCGCCAGCGTGTTCCAACGGTGCTTTTCAATGTTGGAAGCAAGGATCCGTCGGAGGTGACGGCAAGCATAGCCCGTGCCGGAATTGGTGTACGCGACGGGCACATGTATGCTCCGCGATTAATGGGCAGGCTGGGCCTGGATCCAAAACGCGGGGCGGTTCGCGCCTCCCTTGTGCATTACAACACTGTGGAAGAGATTGAACGATTTGCGGATGTGCTCTCTGCACTGAACGGTCATTCCTAAATATCGAAAGCTCGCGAGGGCCGGAGTGAACGCACCGACTACAACCCAGGTTGCCCCGGTTTTCGACGACAGCGAAAATCTCCAGCGCCGATTAACCCAGCGACAACTCACGATGCTCGCCCTCGGGGGCGCGATTGGCGTCGGCCTGTTCTTGGGCAGCAGCGTAACGATACGTCTTGCCGGGCCGGGCGTCATTATCGCTTACCTGCTGGACGCGGTGATCGCCATGATCGTTGCTTACGCGGTTGCAGAAATGGCTGTGGTTCATCCCGTCGCCGGCGCCTTTGGTGTCTATGCGGAAAATTATTTGAACCGCTGGGCTGGATTCGCGGTGCGTTCCACCTACGGATTTGTGCAGATCGTCGCAATCGGCGCGGAGGTCACCGCGGTTGCCATTTACTTCGGATTCTGGTTTCCTCAGGTGCCCCAGTGGATATGGGTAGTGATCGCTTCTTTGTTGCTGGTCTTAGTGAATGCCCTTCACGTCGGGCGTTTTGGCGAATTTGAATACTGGTTCGCCTTGATCAAGGTGACTGCCATCGTTGTTTTTATCGTGATTGGGTTCATTGTAGTAACCGGGCTTCACGGGAAACCTGCATTTGGATTTGCCAATCTCACTCGATACCGCGGTTTCTTACCATTTGGATTTAAAGGCGTGTGGTTATCGCTCTCGCTAACCTTGACCAGTTACATGGGAGTGGAGGTGATCGCAGTTACTGCTGGAGAGGCTCGTAATCCCGCGGAGTCGATCCCACGCGCAATGCGAACGATTGTGTACCGCCTGATTTTCTTCTATGTTCTGGCAATCATTGCGATGCTCGCAATGACTCCATGGAACCGGCTTGGAACCGAAAAGGGAATTCTGGGGAGTCCTTTTGTGAGCGCTTTTGCAGGGGTAGGAATCCCTTATGCTGCGAGCCTTATGAATCTTGTGGTGATCACTGCGGCATTGTCGAGTTGCAACACGGACCTGTATCTCACTACGCGCATGTTGTTCTCTCTTTCTCGTCAAGGATACGCACCGGGATGGGTTTCGCGTTTGAGCAATAACGGAGTTCCTCACCGCGCGCTCGCGCTTTCCACTGTGGGAATGATTGTGGCGATACTTCTCGCGGTCTTCGCCCCTGGCCGCGCCTTCCTGATGCTCTACGGAGTCGCCGTCGCTGGAATGTTCTTCGTGTGGGCCGTTATTCTTCTCAGTCACATTCAGTTTCGACGCAACGCCGTTCCAGCCGAAGCTTACGGATCCCGTCCCATCAGATTAGCTTTCTCTCCATTCTCCAATTGGATTGGGATTGCGGCTTTGCTGGGCATCGTGGCCACGACGTTCTACGTTGATGGTCTGCAATACGCGGTTCCGGCATTTCTGGTATTTCTGCTCGTTGTTTCCTTGATGTACTGGAGATCCCGGCCTCCCGCTCAGGCAGCAGGAAACCGGGCATAGTCGCTCAACATCCGCACGCAAGGACACTCAAGACCTGGTAGTAGAAGCGATCGGCTAAAATTAGCAGCCTTGATGCGATCAAGACCATGATCGATGAAATTTCAGAAATCTATGCCGCACTGAAGCGGCAATTCAAGGGTGACCTGCTGCGTCCGGGAGACGGCGCGTACAACGACGCGCGCAACATTTGGAACGGCATGATATCGCATTCGCCGCGTCTGATCGCACGTTGCGCAGATGTGAATGACGTGCGCAGTGTCGTGCGGGTCGCATCGACAGCCAAGATTGTAAGCGCAGTCCGCTGTGGTGGTCATAGTCTTGCAGGTTTCGGTACCTGCGATGGTTTAGTGATTGACCTCTCGAAAATGCGCGCCGTCATATTGCATGCGGAGAAGCGCAGCGCTTCGGTGGCGGGTGGCTGTCTTCTTGGTTCGATCGACAGTGCCACGCAGAAAGCTGGGCTCGTGTTCCCGGCCGGAGTGGTCTCCCACACCGGGGCCTCGGGACTGATCTTAGGCGGAGGGACAGGATGGCTAACTCGCTGTTTCGGATTATCCTGTGACAACGTGTTGGCCGCGGAGGTGGTTACCGCCGACGGTTCGCTGGTGCGCTGCAACGAAAAAGAAAACCCCGACTTGTATTGGGCTTTGCGTGGAGGTGGTGGCAACTTCGGAATTGTGACCAAGTTCCAGCTAAAGTTGCACCCACTTACTTCGGTCGTGCTCGCCCAGGCTTTGTGTCCCGAAACTCGCATTCGTCGACTTCTTGCATGCTGGCGGGATTTCATGGCAGACGCGCCGCTCGATCTCAAATGGAACATTGATCTGCATCTCGCTCCGCAAACTTCGAAGGTACCGGCCAACCTACGCGGGCGCCCGGTTGCCAGCAATTCTTTAATCTGGACTGGCGATCCCGATACTGTAACCGCATACCTTAAACCCGCTCTGTCGCTGTGTGCTCCGGATTCTGAGCAGATCGGCATTGTACCGTTTCTCGATTTGCAAACAATGGCAGATTCCGATTTTCCCCACGGTCGCCGCTACTATACAAAGTCCGGCTATTTCACCCACCTCGATGACCAGACAATTGATCACTTGATCGAGGCGGTTGAAACCATTCCTTCTTCCGCGACCATCGAGCTCGCATACCTCGGCGGAGCTGTGTCACATGTTGGCCCGGACGAAACGGCCTTCGGCGACCGCAGCGCTCCCTTCATCATGAATTTGCTGGCGAACTGGGCCGATGCATCCGATGACTACGCGAATATCTCGTGGATCCGTGAACTCTTCGACAAGCTGCGGCCGGCAATGAAACCAGGGGTTTACGTGAATTTCATGAGTGGCGACGAGCAGGCTCGCGTCAGCGAAGCTTACCGTGACCACTGGGACAGAATGGTGGCAGTGAAATCAAAGTACGATCCCAATAACTTTTTTCGGCTGAACCAGAACGTCCCTCCAGAAAAGCGGCCGGCAAACACGCCGTAGCAACTAGCTCTGCTAACTAAGTTATGTCATCGGCATGGCTGCTGCGGCGTCAAGTTCGCCGATGACGCGAGTCAGTTCTGCAGTCAGCGGACTTGCCGTTCGCTCTTGAAATACCTTTCCCAGTTCACGGTAGTACCACAGCACCTCCGCTTTGCTCGCACGGAAGCGCTTCCAGACTTGATCGCCGACTGCTCGAAAGTCGGCTAAAATCGTCCTCGCATTGTGCAGTTTGTCGGCGAGTGAAACCAATACGGCGTCTGCCGAGCCCGTCGCTAAATGCTCGATGTACGCTTCTTTCCTCGCGCGCCAGGGTGGCTTGGGCTCAATGTCAGTATCGGAACACTCCGAAACGACCCCTGCAACGCGATCACCGAACTTCTGCCGGATGGTTTCCAGTGTCGGCTGGCCTCCTTGGTCTTCGACAGCATCATGTAGCAATGCCGCAATCGCCAGATCTTCGTCACCACCGGCTTCAAGCACAATTGCCGCTACGGCCATCAGGTGCGCGAGGTACGGAATGTCTGTTCCTTTGCGGAGCTGTTCGCGATGAAGTGAGGAGGTTAACAGGAAAGCGGAGTCAAAGCGGTCGGTTAAAGGTGCGGTCATCAATCAGGATATCAGAACGCATAGATGCCCGTGTTGCCAAAATGAGTGAGCACAAAGGTGAGAGATAAACAGAACCCCAAGAAAAAGCACGGCGAGCAAGATCGCCGTGCTCAATTCAAAAGGGTTTCGCGGCTGGAACGCCCCGCCGCTTTCCAGCGGTTGAAGACGTGACCAGCAATCAAATCCTCACACTCCTAGTTTCTCTGCGCGGGAATGGATATCTCTTGCTTAAGTGTGAAATCAATCAGCGTCTCACTCGGAATCTTCACCTGGTCCCCCTTCGTGATGACTTCGGAACCCGCTCCCACCGCGGCTCCTGTGCCTGCCCCAATCGCAGCTCCTTTGCCGTGGCCAGCTAGAGCACCGATAATCGATCCTACCGCTGCGCCGCCGACGGTCCTCTTCGCAGTACTCGAACCACGTGATTTGCCGCTCAGTTCATATTCTCCGGTCACCAGCGGTATAGTCTGCCCGTTCACCACCATCCCGGTCAGCTCCAGTTGCAGATCAGATCTTCCGGTAAAAGTCCCGGAAGTCTTTGCCTCCGCTAAGCGTCCATAGATATCCGCCCCTTTTTCGACCATCACATGCCCGTCGACGACAATCGGCTCTTCCAGAGAGGCTTGGAAACGGTCTCCCACATGGTTTTTCGTTGAATCTATAGTATCGATAGTTCGGATCGAGAGTTGTGTTCCTGCCGGAATCGTCACATACGCGGCTCTCGCTACTGAAGCTGAGCCAGTCGAATCGGTAGCCGAGCTTGATGAACGTGTGGCAAGCGTCGGAGTGCCAGTATCAAGCTTCATCGAATTAATATCGGCAAGATTGTATTTCTGGACTGATGAGCCGACCTGGAAGCTGACTTCATTCCCAGTTGCGCCCACCAACTTACCGTTGATCACGCTGCCGTTCTTCAATTCCAAAGTATCGGCCCACGCCGTCAATCCAGCCAAACACACAGCAACAACGAGCAATTTACCGCTAATTTTGACATTCATGATGAACGCCTCCCATATATTGCGGACTCTTATAGACAGCAGTCCTATCAACTTGTATGCATATGCGATTCCAATTTCGTCAGCGGATCGTTAGGCTCGATGGCATTAAAGAACTGCTTTCATCTCAATTAGATGAACTATCAATTGCAACGCGCAGCTGCGTCAGCTGCCAGTCCGCGGTGTCCAGAAACATTTGTCTGCTGCCATAATTTGGGCACTGTTCGTAATTGGACAGTCTTTGGAACTCAGCGTGGTTTGCGACGTTATCTCAGCGTATTTCTTGAGAACATCACACTTGAGCGTGATATCCATCACACCTCAATGGTTGCTTCCGGCATTACATTCTCGAAATCTCATTCAGGAGGTCGAGCGATGGCAATTCCAAAAACAATGCAAGCGGCAGTGGTCGAGAGATTCGGAGACCCGCTAGTGGTGAAAGAAGTTCCCGTTCCCGAGCCCGGTCCGGGGCAGGCGCTGGTCGAAATTATTGCCAGTGGAGTTTGTCACACAGATTTGCATGCCGCTGAAGGCGATTGGCCGGTTAAGCCGTCCCTGCCGTTCATCCCTGGACATGAAGGTGCCGGCATTGTGGTTGCGCTGGGGTCGGGGGTCACTCATGTGAAAGAAGGCGACCGCGTGGGTATTGCGTGGCTGCACAGCGCCTGCGGTCACTGCGAGTTCTGCCGCACCGGATGGGAGACATTGTGTCTCGCGCAGAAGAATTCCGGATATTCCGTGAATGGTAGCTTCGCGCAGTATGCATTGGCACAGGCCGATTATCTTGGGCGAATTCCGGAAGGGCTCTCATTTGCAGACGCAGCTCCGATTCTTTGCGCCGGAGTGACCACATATAAAGGTTTGAAGGAAACCGCTACCCGGCCCGGAGAATGGGTGGTGATTTCAGGAGCCGGTGGATTAGGCCACGTGGCCATTCAGTATGCAAAGGCAATGGGCATGCACGTTGCCGCTGTCGACCTTGGGCCGGAGAAAATGTCCCTGGCAAAGAAGCTAGGAGCAGAAATCACGATTGACGCCAAAACCCAGGATCCGGCAACAGAGATCCAAAAGCAGCTCGGAGGAGCTCACGGGGTGCTGGTGACCGCGGTCTCAACCGCAGCCTTCAAGCAAGCAATCGGCATGCTGCGGCGCGGTGGAACGTGCGTGTTGAATGGTCTACCGCCGGGCGAATTTCCGGTTGCGATTTTCGATGTGGTCCTGAATCGATATACCATCCGGGGATCGATCGTAGGCACGCGCCAGGATCTACAGGAAGCTTTGGCGTTTGCCGCCGAAGGCAAAGTCAAAGCGACAATTGAAACACTGCCGCTTCGGTCGATCAATGACACCTTCAACCGTCTCAAAACCGGCAAAGTGAACGGACGCGTGGTGCTGGACATTGCCGAGCGGGCAGGGCAAAAAGCCTCAGCAGCGTGATCGCATGACTCCGAGTTGGACGTGGGGGATTCAGCCCACCGCTTGCTGACTTAAGAATGACTTTTGCCAGTCCGAAGTCGAGAAGCTGAAAACGCTCCAACGCCTGCGGGTCTCTTGTTAGTTCATCAGGCAGGAATTTCAGCGCAACGAAGCGGCCAAGCTCGGTTTCCTCAGCCTTGTAAACGATACCCATCCCTCCGCCGCCAATTTTGTCGACAATGCGGTAGTGCGAGACGGTCGGTCCAATGAGTTGGGAGGGAGAAGCCATTCGCCGGAATGTTATGACGCAAACAGCCGTGGGTTAATGACAGTAAGTAATGGTTCCGATTAGAGTGTGCGCACTCGCAGACTGCTCCTGAAATGAAGGCAGTCTCATTGGATGTGGACCTGAACGTAAACAATGATAAGACATAATGACCTGATACCATGCGTTAGGCGTCGCGGTGGTCTCTGCCGATAAAAATGCTCGGAAAGGAGAACAGGATGAAAGTCAAGCTACGTCTCACACTTATATTCGTCTGCGTTGGTGTCTCCGTAACTCTGGCACAAGAACCTATGAAAGTTGAACCGACACACTACAAACTGGCTTTTGAAAATGAGTGGGTGCAAGTCGTCAACGTCCATTATGGGCCGCATGAAAAATCGCGTATGCATAACCACCCAGGAGGTGTTGTCGTTGTCCTTACTGAGGGTCATCTTAGATTCACAGACCAGAATGGAAAATCTCAGGAAGTGTTTGCCAAGCCCGGAGAATCCAGGTGGTTTCCTCCCTTCAAACATCAGGTGGAAAATCTCGGTGACACGGCGTACAACGCGGTTTATGTTGGCGTCAAGACAAGACCGGGAGCATCGAACTGACGCCACGTTTCATATGCCGGATTATTTGCCTTAGCAACTAACAGCGTTCCTTCCAAGTGGACCGTCAGGCATAAAAACAATGCTAAACATCGCCTCTTGGCGAAGAGACGGCGCAAGCTTGCGCGATCGCCTGATAACAGGAAATTGGGAATGTCTACTGCTACAGCTTTGCGTACTCGGCGTTGGCTTGCTTCAGGATGGGGATCGTCGGGATCAGCATCTTTTCGCACCACCGGCTGAGATCGTA
>JAFAGX010000609.1 GCA_019237515.1 Acidobacteriaceae bacterium | reverse complement strand
CGCGCCGCTGGTCATGGCTGGCGTTGCTTTGCTGGGGAGTGATCGCTTTGCTTTGCGGTGGGGGCCGGCGGCGATCTTGTTGGGGCCGGTTGCGTATTGGTTTATGAGGAAGATGAGGGCGAGATATGAAAGGAAGTTGAAAGCGAGCTTATGAGCCGCTTTGGACCACACTTGCACCGCATTGTGATTCACCGCACTGCGAGCAACAAATTCAAAGAATTATTGTCATTCCGAACACGGTAAGGAATCTGCTGGTGTGCTCAAGCAGATTCCTCGTCGCAGTGCTCCTCGGAATGACAAACTAGATGATGAAACGGAATAAGCGGTACTACGTTTACATTCTGGCGAGCAAAACCCGTGTGCTTTACGTGGGCGTGACCGGATTTCTTCAGGAGCGAATTTTGCAGCATAAGGCGGGGGAAGACGAGGGCTTCACGAAGCGCTACCGAGTCAATCGCCTCGTTCATATTGAATGTTTTCAGTACGTCGACAACGCCATCACGCGAGAAACCGAAATAAAGAAGTGGAGGCGCCAGAAGAAAATCAAACTGATAGAAACCACGAACCCGACTTGGGAGGATCTCGCGGCGGATTGGAGCAAACCCTCAACTCCTGTCATTCCGAACCCGCTTTAGCGGTGAGGAATCTGGTGGTCGAAGAGAAAACAGATTCCTCGTCGCGGTGCTCCTCGGAATGACAAGAACGTCAATTGGCAATCAGTAAGCTGCCCAGCCTGATCAAAAAGCAGATTCCTCGTCGCAGTGCTCCTCGCAATGACAAAAGCGGAAAAGAACTCAGAATGCCAAGGAGGCAAAGAAGCGCTTGAGGCTCGGCTCAGCTCACCCAGTCGAGACACTTGTAGTAAGCGCCGGCCAGAGGCAAGGCCCAAGTATGGCCGCTGCGAAGACCAATCGGCGGAGTCGGGAAAGGAATCGCGTCAAAAGGAATATCGTTCGGCTCGCCAGAGATCACACCCGCCAGTTTCGTTCCCAGATAAGTACCGATGGCGACACCGTGCCCGGCATATCCAACGGAATAGTACAGACCGCCGACGCGGCCGGTGTGCGGCATGACATCAAAGGCGAAATCGAGTGTTCCTCCCCAGACGAACTCGACTTTTGCGTCGCGCAATTGAGGGTAGACGCCGATCATCCCCAGGCGCAGGATTTCCGCGCTCTTGCGAACCGTGTCTTCGGTTTCGGGGAAAAATGCGGCACGGCCGCCAAAGAGCATGCGGCGATCCGGGGTGAGCCGGTAATAATAAAGAAAATGTTTGGAGTCGAAGATCATGCGGTTTTTCGGGCTTAGCTCGCGCGACAGCGAGTCGCTTAGCACTTCGGTCGCGATGATGTAAGACCCAATCGGGATAATTTTCTTGCGCAGGGCGGGACTGGCGGTGGTCGTGTATGCTCCGCTGGCGAGCAACACTTCCTTGGCGATCAAGCTGCCTCTTCTGGTACGCACCCGAAACTTCTGCAGGCCATTGCTGCTCTCGCGCTGCGCGCTCTCCACTCGGGTGTGGTCAAAGAGACATGCCCCGGCGCGCTTGGCTGCTGAAGCGAGTCCGGCAACGTAACGCGCCGGGTTCAAGCCAGCACTGACTTCGTCCACCAAGCCGCCGTAATAAATGTTGGAGCCGATCTCATCGCGCAAGCCGGAACGATTGATCACGCGCAGCTTGTGGTTGAATTCTTTTTCGATCAGGTCGGCCGATTTGGCATAGCCGTCAAAATGCGCCTGCTTGCAGGCCACCTCGAGATGGCCACAGCGCGAGAAGTTGCATTCAATCTGTTCTTCTTGAACGATCTGCTCAACACAATCGATCGAGGCGATGGAGGCAGCGTACATGCGCTGGACTTTTTCCCGGCCATAGCGGGAGATGAGGGTCGGTACGGGCAGCTTCATTCCGGTGAGCACCATACCGCCGTTGCGCGAACTTGCTCCCCAACCGAGGGTTTCAGCTTCCAATACAGCGACGCTGGCACCCCGCCTCGCGAGCGCTCTCGCAGCGGAGAGCCCGGTGACGCCGCTTCCGACAATGGCAACATCAACGCTGTCGGGCAAGGGGCTGACTTCGCCGGCGGGAATGCTGGCGGTTTCAAGCCAGTAATTTTTTTCTTGAATCATGACGGAGCTGGCAAGACGGATAATCTTAGCATCCAGGGGCAGTTATGGTTACATGCTAGATGAGGTGCGAATGAACAGTTCCCGGTTGGGTAGCCTCGGCGGTCGAAGCCCGGAAGAACGAGGACACAGTAGCTCTTGACTTCGCCTTATATTCGCCTACAATTGGGGCATGGCAATCACCAAAAGGCAGCGAGAGACGTACAACTTCATCTCAGACTTCGTGCAAAAGAACGGGTACGCTCCGTCTTATGACGAAATTCGCGTCGGTATGAAACTGAACTCGCTGGCGACCGTGCACAAGCACATTACGAACCTGGAGAAAAAGCAGCTGCTAACGCGGGATTACAACCGAAGCCGGTCGATCGACCTGCTTCCGCCGAAAGGCCGTTTGAAGCAGGCGATGAGCGTAAACACAACGATGGTATTGCCGCTGCTTGGCCGCATCGCTGCCGGCCAACCGATCGAAGCGGTAGAAAATCCGGAAACGATTTCGCTCGCCGATTTCGTCCGGTCCAAGGAAGTGTTTGTGCTCGAGGTACGCGGCGATTCCATGCAGGACGAACACATCCTTAGCGGGGATTACGTGCTGGTGGAAAAAGCAAAGACCGCACACAACGGCGACATCGTGGTCGCGTTAGTGGATGGGTCGGACGCTACGCTCAAACGCTTCTATCGGGAAGGCGAGAACATCCGGCTGCAACCGTCCAACGTGAACATGCAGCCGATTATCGTGCCGGCCGCAACTGTCGACGTACAAGGACGGGTAATCGGAGTTCTGCGAAAGTACTGACCTTCCACCTATGTTCAAAGTCCTGAGGCGTTTCTATGCCGGATAATTCTGCCCCGCTGAATCGCGATTTTTGCCAAGAAATTGTTGGAGCGTTTGCGATCAATGAAGCGATGAACCAGCTGTTGCTGGAGCATCTCGACGGGCGCGCGTGGCGAGCGGAAATTCCGGGACATCGCGGGCGGACGATCGCAGCGATTTATGCGCACGTGCATAACATTCGGCGCAAGTGGCTGAGGCTTTCGTCTTCGCACCTGAAGCTGCCGCCCGAGCTTGATCACCGGAGATGCACCCAGAAACAGACACAAGCGGCGCTGGCAAAGAGTGGAGCGTTGTGCTGTGAAATGCTGAAAGATGCGTTGGAAACGCAAAACCGAGTGAAGAGCTTTCATCGCGATGGCTGGGCACGACGGTGGCATCCAGGCGCCGCCATGTTCGCCTATATGATCACGCATGATGCCCATCACCGCGGGCAGGTCTGCATGCTGGCCCATCAGCTCGGCTTCCCTCTGGCGAAGCCAGCTGCTTATGGAATGTGGGGATGGGAAAGCCTGGCGAGGACTTGCGGATTCCGAATTCCTGGACCCTCAAAAACCAAACGCCCGGCTCGCGGCCGGGCGCGTCAGGAAAGTTTCAACCAGAGGACACAGCGCGAAATTAGCTGATGTGCTTGTCCAACGCCTTCTGGATAGTCTCTTTCGGAACATAGCCGACAATCTGCTCTTTGACTTGGCCGCCTTTAAAAACCAGCAGAGTCGGAATGCCACGAACTCCGTAGCGCATAGGAGTGGCGCTGTTGCGATCGACATCCATTTTGCCGATCTTCACCTTGCCTTGATACTGCTGCGCAAGTTCCTCGACGATGGGCGCGATTGCCCGGCAGGGGCCACACCAGGTCGCCCAAAAGTCCACTAACACAGGCGTCTCGGACTTGAGCACGTCCTGATCAAAATTCGAATCCGTTACTTCAACAATTCCATTTCCAGCCATAAACCCTCCGTTGTCGCGCCCGCCCGATACAATGTCGAGCGAAACCTCAAAAAGACGATTTGAATTTTAGCACCATTATTTGATGCACCGCAGTGCGTAAGGTCGCAGGACGGCTCTCGGTCGGTTCAAGGCTTGACACACATCGTCAGCACAGGTAACGTTTTGGCCGGTTGGGGTCCGTGCAGTTCTCCAGCGAATCGCGTTCGTAGAGGAGGACACATGCGCAATCGAGTTTGGCTGGTTGTGCCATTTCTCACTATTCAGTTAGCTACTGCACAAACAGTGCCAGCGGCAGAGAAGGCGAGAGTCTTTATCACTGATAGCCAGTCGTGGGAGTATGTCAGCAACAGCGGCGGTGGCGGTGGCGCTTTCGCTTCTCACGGCGGAGGAGGGGCCCGTCCGCAAACTGCCGAAATCGTCAAAACCTTCGGCCAGCGCTGTACCGAAGTCATCACCAACAACAAAATAGAAAAATCCGACTACGTGGTGGTGCTGGATCATGAAGGCGGTAAAGGTGTTTTGCGCCACAAGAATAAGGTTGCGGTATTCAATCGCATCAGCGGAGACTCGATTGTCAGCAAATCCACCATGTCGCTGGGCGGCTCGGTCCAGGAGGCGTGCGACGCCATCAATCAAGATTGGGCCGTGCATGCGAAAGAAATTCGTGCCGCAGAAACTGCGCCAAGCTCAGGAGCTGACGCGAAATTGATGCCCGCTACTGCGACCAGTAGCGTAAATTCGGCTCCGCCGCCGGTTGCAACGCAGCAGGCGCAATTGGCGATCTCGTCCACACCGGACGGGGCTGATATCGAGATCGACGGGAACTACGTCGGCAGCACACCTTCCAGCATTGGGGCTGCGCCCGGCCAGCATCAGGTCTCGGTTAAAAAGAGTGGATTCAAGCCTTGGGAGCGAAAGATCACCGTTTCCAGCGGTCAGATCAACGTCAATGCTTCGCTGGAAGCGGAAGCGAAATAGACAAGCAACATTATTGATCGCCGATGGCGTTGCGGATTTGTTTGGTTATTTCTTGCTGCTCTGCCTGGAGAATCGTAATTATCTCGCGAACGATCACTTCCCTCTTGCCGGGTTCCGGCTCCTGAGCCAGCCGCTGACATAGTTGCAGAAGATGCCTCTCGTCGAACATAAGGGCCATGGAAGCGAGGCAGAGTTGCGAGCCTAGGGTGCTGAAGGTAGGAGCGCTAATTGGGCAGCTCCTGAGCAGCTAATCCCTCCAGCATGACATCGATTTCTCTGAGTTTCTCCTCAGTGTCGCGGGACGGCTGAGCTTGCGAGGATGCCTTCAGAATCTCTTCCCGTTGAGCAATAAATTCGGCGATCAGCCGTTTGTGAACCGGGACGAAGACTGGAAACGTATTCTTCACATCGCATCCTGCAAGTGAACCAAGGCACGCTGGCTGCCATGTCACTTTTATTGACCAGTTGGATGAATCCAAGACATGGCGGTTGCCTTTGCACATGTAAAATCGCGAGCAGCTGGTTCAGATCGAGGTCCTTTCATTCGCAATGTTTGCCAGCGAACATTGAAGCTCTGCAGGTATATGCATGGATTTCTCCTTGGGCACCCGTCCGCGATGCGGACGCCTCCACTGCCCCGGCTTCTTAATCCCAAGCCGGGTTTCCATGCTTGTCATTCATTAATTCAGCGGCTGTGTTAACTTTGATTTTTGCGAAATTCGGGCTGCCTGCTGGCAATGTCCTCATCCATTCAAAACGTACGCCGTCCCGTAGCAAACGTTTTCGTCGCCACTACGGTGATGCTGACGTTCATCTCGTTCTGGCGCGCGGCCGCCAT
>JAFAGX010000473.1 GCA_019237515.1 Acidobacteriaceae bacterium | reverse complement strand
GATTGCGAACGAAGTTGCCATTGGCTATGAACGACTGACGGGCCGGCAAATACAATCCAGTTCCACGGTAACCGTAGCAGAAGATGTTCATCGGGTACGCTAGGTGGCGTACCCGTCAAACGTTGACTTCGTTCTTGCGTGGAAATGAAGCGCAGCTGCCCTAGCTGCCCAGCTTCTCAAAGAAAAGGCAGATCGATTCAATCCCGCGATAGAAGTTCGGGATATGAAACTTCTCGTTGGGAGCGTGCAAATTGTCATCCGGCAGCCCAAAGCCCATCATGACACTGGGAATCTTCAGCACGTCCTGAAAGTCGGTAACGATGGGAATCGAACCTCCGGAGCGAATGAAGACCGTGTCTTTCTTGAAAATGTCGTGCATGGCTTCTGTGGCTGCTTTGATGTACTTGTTATCTGTACCGACGACGCATGCCGGACCTTTGCTCCAGACTTTGATTTTGGTGTCAATGCCTTTCGGGGTGAGCTTCTTCACAAAATTGGTGTACTTCTTCAGGATGTCGTCAGGATCCTGGTTGGGTACGAGCCGCATGGAGACTTTTGCCGCACCTTTTGCTGGAATCACAGTCTTTGCGCCTTGTGCGGTAAAGCCGCCGGGCATGCCGTGAACTTCCAAAGTCGGCCGCGCCCAGGTGCGATAAAGAACGGAAAATCCCGGCTCGCCGGTGAGCACCTTGGATCCCACTTCGGTTTTGCGATAGTGCTCTTCGTTGAAGGGCAGCTTCTTCCAGGCTTTCAGTTCGTCGGCCGTCGGTTTCTTCACATCTTTGTAGAAGCCAGGGATCAGGATCTTGCCCTTTGCATCTTTCAGTTTGCTGACGATTTCGATCAACGCAAAAAATGGATTCGGCGCGACGCCGCCGTACATTCCGGAATGCAAATCGGTCTTCGGTCCCACAGCCTCAATCTCTGTATAGACCAGACCGCGCAAGCCGACGCACAAGGTTGGAAGATCAGGAGCAAACAATTCTGTATCGCAGACCAGCGCAAAATCGGCTTTCAACTTGGCTTTCTGTTTGCGAACATACTCGGCGATGGATTCGCCTCCCACTTCCTCTTCTCCTTCAAAAATAACTTTGACGTTCAGCGGGAGCTTGCCATCGTGAGCAGTCATCAAGGATTCGAGCGCCTTCACTTCCATCCAGAGCTGACCCTTGTCGTCCACTGCGCCCCGAGCGTAGATATTACTGTTGCGCTCAGTGGGCTCAAAAGGCGGGCTGATCCACTCATCGACGGGGTCGGGCGGTTGCACATCGTAGTGCGCATAGCAAAGGACGGTGGGCTTGCCGTGAGCATGCAGCCAGTCCGCATAAATAAGAGGATGGCCTTGCGTGGGGATGATCTCCACATTTTCCATTCCGATGCGGCGCAATTCGCTGGCCACGTAATCGGCGGCTTTCTGAATATCGGATTTGTGTTCTTCCAAGGTGCTGACGCTGGGGATGCGAAGAAGATCTTTGAGTTCACTTAAGAATCGCTGCTGATTTTCACGGGCATAAGAAACGGCGGGAGAGGCCATAGGATTCCTCGCTGAAATAGATGTTTACTGCGTAGATGAAACGTTTAAGTATATACCTGCGTGCGACCCAGAGTCTGTGCGGCCGAGCACGTGCGCTCGTTCCCGGCCGAAGCCGATTTTACGCGTGGATTCATTGCTTCGTGAAACGCGAGGGGGAGAAAGCCGAGAGGTCCCAGTCGCACTTCTCGCCGGTGATCACTTGCGCCATGACGCGTGCCGTGATGGGGGCGAGCATAATGCCATCACGGTAATGGCCGGCGGCGACGAAGTATCCAGGAATGGTGGTCGCGCCAAGTATGGGCAGATCGTCGGGAGTCCCGGGACGTAAGCCAGCCCAATCTTCCAGAATGCGAGCTTGCTCGAGAGCCGGAATCAGGCTAATGGCTGCCTCATGCATCCGTTGGATTGTGTTCGGGTCGGTGCGCTTGTCGTATCCGGCTTCCTCTAAAGTGGAACCAATTAATACCCGGCCATCGCTGCGGGGTACGAGATAAACCTCCGGGGCTCGGATAACATGCTGCAACAGGCGAGTTGTGGCGACCGCCAGCATTTGACCCCTCACCGGACGAGTGGGAAGGTGGAGTGGCAAGAATAGTCCGGACCACGCACCGGCACAGTTGACCACGATTGGCGCGGAATAGCTGGTCTTGTCGGTAGCGACTTCGGCAACTGCTCCAGCGGATACTATTACCTCGCGCACGAGTGTACCTGATGAGAGGTCCACGCCCCGGTGTTTCGCGGCTTTGAGTGCTGCGGCAGTCAAAGTTCGGGGATCGACGCTGCGCTCTTTTAGATAAACAGCCACATAGTGACAATTTGACAAGGCAGGCTCGAATTCATCGAGAGGCACCGGTTTCGCTGCAGCAGGAAGGTTTTGCGGGAGTAAAAGCGATAAAGTGCCTTGTTCTCGCAGATCAGGATTGATTCCCGATGCATCATGCAGCTCGCGAACAAACTTGGGATACATTCGCGCGCTGGCGGTCGCCAGCGGTTGCAGGAGGGCGGGCGTTTCGTCGCCGCAATCCGCGATCATGCCGGCGGCGGCATGTGAGGCTTCGCGGCCTGGTTCGCCTCGTTCGACAACTAGCACCTGTGCACCGCGCTTGCGCAACTCAATCGCCAACGACATGCCGATGATGCCCGCTCCGACGATTATCACATCCCATTTTTTCACTGAAATATTTTAAGAGACTTCTTGCAAGAATTGAAAACAGGCACCCAAGCGAAGGCTGGCGGACCCGGAGAGACTTGAACTCCCAACCTCTGCGTTCGAAGCGCATTGCTCTATCCACTTGAGCTACGGGTCCGCGCTCTGAAAATCTTAGCAGGTATTGGCGTGTGATTCTGGGCTCTCCACAGAATCAATCCTTAAAACCCCCTTCTGGCCCAGGGGTAACTGCCGCCACATGTCACAATTCTTGTCCCTTGAGCTATCCTAGGGGACGAAGAAACATGCTGTTCCTGTATGCATAAGTCTTCGACG
>JAFAGX010000426.1 GCA_019237515.1 Acidobacteriaceae bacterium | reverse complement strand
GCGTTCAGCCCGAAGCACCACTTTTCACCCAGCTTGGCCAGCGTTATGCCCGCAAGCGCAGGCCCAACGGTCACCGCGAGATTGAATTGGATCGAGTTGAGAGCGATGGCATTCGGCATGTCTTCCCGCTCGACCAGCGTCGGAATCAGCGCTGAATATGCTGGCCCACCAAACGCCTGCGCAAGCCCATTAACGAACGACAAGCTGAGGATCTGCCAAACGTGGACGGTTTCGGTCGCTACCAGAAGCGTGAGCAGAGTCGCGCTGGCCATCTGAATGTATTGCGACATCAAAAGAATTTTGCGGCGCTCCACGCGATCGGCGACGACCCCGCCAATCAGCGAGAACAGGAAGATCGGAATGCCTCCGAGAAATTGATCGAGCGCAAGCAGAAAAGGGGAATGGCTCAAGCGGTAAATTAACCAGCCTTGCGCCACGATCTGCATCCAGGTGCCGATGCTGGAAGTGCACGCGCCAATCCACATCAGCCGGAAATCGCGATAGTGAAATGCTTTGAATATCTTGCGAAACTTCGAGGTCTGCGGCGCTGGCACCGTGACATTGCCATTCGGCGGCGTGTAAGTTGGCGCGCTCATGCTGGGCTGACTAGTTTAGACTCAGCGCAGATGAAAATCGATTCGTAACTAGCTACCGTTCTTCTCGGATGCCTCTCCGCACCCCTTCATTTGCACGCTACCGACCGATTGAAAGCGCCAATGCCTGATCCTAGTTGTGAAATTGCTCTTGACAGACACCGGTAGAAGCGGCATGATACCCGGCTATTAAATGCTTTTAATACAGCTCCTGCCTATTAGGAGTCGTGATGCTTCCCAGCCCTGCTTTTCGCTTTTCAACCTTGATAGCTCTCTCATTGCTGTTCACCTTGCTGGTTTACGTTGACTCCGCACAAGCCGAAGGTGCCTACATTCGCGTTAACCAGGTTGGATATGAAGCGGGAAAAGCGCCGTTTCGGGCATTTCTGATGTCGCTGGCAAACGAGACTGGGGCGATTTTTCGGGTCACTAATTCGCAAGGCAAGACCGTGGCTTCCGGGCCGATCGGTCCTTTGCTCGGCAAATGGACCCACAGTAAAACGGTTGCGTACAACGTATATGCGCTCGATTTCAGCGCTCCCGGTGGTGAACTCTATACCATCTCGGTTTCCGGGCCATCGTCGGCGGTCTCGCCACGATTTGCTGTGGACACCCCAGAGACTCTTTATTCCGGCCTGCTGTTGAATACTCTATTTTTCTATGAAACCCAGCGTGATGGTGCGGATTTCATCGCGAACGAGTTGCGCAGCGAACCTGGGCACCTGAAGGACAAAAATGCTTACGTTTACCGGACACCGCCGCTCGATAGCAACGACTTTATCCATAATGTGCCGCCCGCTCCACCTCTAATTTCAGCGAACTCACGCATCGACGCCTCGGGAGGATGGTGGGATGCAGGCGACTATGAAAAATACGTCGAGACCACAAGCTATACGGCAGCATTGATGCAGATTGGGATTCGAGATTTTCCCAATCATATGGGAGCACGTGCTCCGATTGATCCACCGCGACCGCCGGTCTCAATTTCCTACGCTGCTGACAGCGGGCCGGGTGCCCCGATCACTTCCGACTTCACTGACGAAGCGAAGTTCGGTGTCGACTGGCTGATGAGAATGTGGGATGACAAGACCCGGACGTTGTACTACCAGGTCGACAACACACAGGATTGGGACTATTACGGTGAGGGCGATCCCAGCTCGGCGACTGGCAATTGTGGCGGCACATACAACACCCCCTTTTGCTTGATTACTGAATACGACATCTGGACGCTGCCGCAGGCCGCAGATCACTTTCAAGAGGCCGGGGATCCCGAAGCTTGCGACCCAGATACCACGTTCTTCATCTGTAATCGGCCAGTGTACGTGGCAGGACCGGCGGGTTCGAAAATCAGCCCCAATCTCGCGGGACGCTTGGCGGCAGATTTCGCGCTCTGTTATCAGTTGAACCGCGATGTGAATCGGAACCTGGCATTCAGATGCCTGAAGAACGCAGAAGATATTTTTGCGCTGGCAGATCTTTCCTATGCGGATCCCGCGCCCAGCGGTAGCGGTTCGGGTAATTGCCCCAAGTGCCTGCTTACTATCTCCCCTTTTGACGGCTATCCCGAGAACGTGTGGGAAGACGACATGGAATTGGGAGCAACGGAACTTTATTTTGCGCTGCGCGCCGCCGAGCCGGATGAAACGCTGCTTGCAGCATTGCGGTGCAGAGATGCCAATTATTACCTGCACCGAGCTGCCGAGTTTGCGCATGGATATATCAAGAACATCTACAACGCGGGATTTACGGACACCCTGAATCTGTATGACGTGAGCGGGTTGGCGCATTTTGAGCTTTACCGGGCGCTGGCCCTGGCTGGCGATCCGAGCGGGCTCGTGATAACGAAAGCGAGCATTCGCCAGCAACTTTTAAAACAGGTGAATGATGCTATTTCGCAAGCCGCGCAAGACGCCTGGGGCTTCGGATATGGGTGGAATTTTGGTGACAGCACTTCTCACGGAGCTGGGCTATCAGTGATGGCCAGTGAAGCGTATTCCCTTACCGGCTTAAAGAGCTACGACAAATATTCTCAAAGATGGCTGGCCAATATTCTCGGAGCAAATTCGTGGGGAGCGTCGTTCATTGTGGGCGACGGAAGCACGTTTCCGAACTGCATTCAGCACCAGGTGGCCAACCTCGCCGGCGCCCTCGACGGTACCGCCGGTGGTACGCCCATTCTCTGGGGCGCAGCAACTGAGGGGCCGGGCGGTTCGGCCACTTCTGGTCTGCTCGATGGCATGAATTTGTGCCCGGCAAACGGCGCCGATACGTTCAAAAAGTTCAACGGAAACGACGGCCCGTTTGATTCATCACAAACAGCCGTCTATCGCGACAACATGCAGTCGTTCACCACAACCGAACCCGGCATTGACCTCGCCGCGACTTCTTTTCTCATGTGGTCCTGGAGAATGGCCGGACAGCCCAGCTTCTGAGAGGCGGTCTTAAGGCGACGGACACGTCCGGAACTGTATCATGGCACAAGCAGGGCGCGAGGCCTGTCATGAACGTTCTGATTCTAAACTCTGGTAGCTCCAGCCTGAAGTTTCAGGTCATCGCCACTGATCTCGAGCGGATCAAGCAACACAAAGACGATCGCATCTGCCGCGGACAAATCGAGGGAATCGGCGGCGAAGCGATCATTCGTGTCCGTTACCGCAATCAACCGGGAAGGACGTTCACGGCGCCGCTGCGGGATATCTCGGCGGCACTGGACTATTTGGTTCGTTACGTCACTTCTGATGCGTCGGAGATTCCGGAAATCAAAAGCACGGCGGACGTGCATGCGGTCGGACACCGCGTGGTGCACGGCGGCGAGGTGTTCGCGGAATCGGCACTTGTTGACGACAAGGTGCTGAAGGGAATTGAAGACTGCGTTGATCTTGCGCCGTTGCACAATCCCAATAACATCAAGGGAATTACCGCGGCGCGCCAAATCTTCGGCAAAGACGTTCCACAGGTCGCGGTCTTCGATACTTCGTTTCATCATTCGATTCCGGAGCAGGCGTACCTTTATGCGGTGCCGTATCACCTGTATCGGCGGCATCGCATTCGCCGCTACGGATTTCATGGCACGTCACATCGCTATGTTGCTTTTCAATACCGCTTTCTGCGCGGGCTCACGCGCGAGCAGACGACGATCATCACGTTGCATCTCGGCAATGGCTGCTCGGCAGCCGCCATCAAGGCGGGAGTTTCCGTGGATACGTCGATGGGCATGACACCACTCGAAGGGCTGGTAATGGGCACGCGTTCGGGAGATCTCGATCCCGCCATTGTGGGCGTCATCGCTCGAAAAGAAGCCATGTCGGCATCGGAAGTGGATACTCTGCTGAACACGCAATCTGGCCTACTCGGAATTTCCGGGTTGACGAACGACATGCGCGAGCTGCAGGCCGAACTTAAAGAGCACGATGATCGGCGCGTGCGCCTGGCTATTGAAATTTTCTGTTACAGAGCACGTAAGTATATTGGCGCGTATCTGGCCGCGATGGGAGGCGCAGATGCAATCGTTTTTACCGGGGGCATTGGAGAAAATTCGCCCGACGTCCGCGCCCGAATTTGCGAAGGCATGGAATGGGCCGGGCTGCACCTGGACGCAGAGAAAAATAATGAGACCGTTGGACGTGAAGAATTGATTTCGACCCAAGATTCCAAGTTGCTGGCGTATGCGATTCCCACGGATGAAGAGTTACTGATCGCAAGAGACACCGTACGGGTCATCTTAGGGGAACCGCATCCGTCGTAAGCTGCGCAGCCAATGCTCACTAGGACATTGTAATTTCGAGCGGAGCAGGATCGTTTGCAAACGGCCCTGCGCAGTCGAGAAACCTGCTTTTGTTGAAAAGTTAGAAAAGAAGACTCCTCTACTCGTTCTGTCCTCTGCGGAGCCGAGTAAAGAATTTCTCTCGGAATGAAAAGTTAAATTGTGCGCGGCTGACGTTCAGTACGGCCACGTCCACTCCGCTGCTTCCGGTTTATCGATGCCGTACTGGTGGGCATAATCGAGACACTCGATCTGCTGGTTTAGGAACCGTTCTTTTGCATGCCCGCCAATTCGCTGCAGCCTGGGTACACGGTTGACCACATCCATGGCCAGGCTGAAACGGTCAATATTGTTAATAATGGCCAACTCCAGTGGCGTGTTGATGCTGCCGTGCTCTTTGTATCCACGCACGTGAATATTGTTGTGGTTCGTTCGTCTATATGCCAGTCGGTGAATGAGTTGCGGGTAACCGTGAAAGTTGAAGATCACGGGCTTATCTGTGGTAAAAAGCGAGTCGAAATCCCAGTCGGAGAGTCCATGGGGATGCTCCGTGTTGGGCTGCAGCTTGAAGAGATCGACGACATTGATGAAGCGAATCTTGATATCGGGAAACTCTTTGCGAAGGAGTGCCGTTGCCGCCAGCGCCTCGTGAGTTGGAATATCGCCGGCCGACGCCATTACGACGTCGGGTTCGCCACCTTCGTCGCTGCTGGCCCAATCCCAAATGCCGATGCCTTTGGTGCAATGCACGATTGCCTGATCCATATTCAGATATTGCAGGTGCTTTTGTTTGTCGCAAACGATCACGTTCACGTAATTCTCGCTGCGCAAACAGTGATCCGCCACTGATAACAGGCAGTTCACATCCGGTGGCAAGTAAATGCGCGTCACATTTGCGCTCTTGTTCACGACGACGTCGAGGAATCCCGGGTCCTGATGGGTGAATCCATTGTGGTCCTGCCGCCAAACCGTTGAGGTGATTAACAGGTTCAAAGAAGCGATGGCTTGCCGCCAGGACAAATGCCGGCAAATCTCCAGCCACTTCGCATGCTGGTTGAACATGGAATCGATGATGTGGACAAACGCTTCATAGCATGAAAAGAAACCGTGCCGGCCGGTAAGAAGATAGCCTTCCAGCATTCCTTCCAGAGTGTGTTCGCTGAGCATCTCGATAACGCGGCCATCACGTGCAAGCTCGCTGCCGTCGCTGTCCTCGGGAAAGAATTCCTCAATCCAGAATTTCTTGGTGGTTTTGTAGATCGCGTCCAGCCGGTTAGAAGCCGTTTCATCGGGTCCAAAGACCCGAAAATTATGCATGTTGAGCTTCATCACGTCACCGAGAAAGACTCCCAGGGCCGCAGTGTTTCCGGCCTCAGTTTTTCCCGGCTTTTCAACTCGTTGAGGGTAGCCGCGGAAATCCGGCATGCGAAGTGCTTTTTTCAGGCGCCCGCCATTGGCATGGGGATTCTTGCTCATTCGCCGATCGCCAGCTGGCGCGAGCTCCCTAAACCATGAAGCCAGATTCTCCTGTTCGTCGAAAAACTCCTCCGGCTTGAGAGAATGCATCCATTTCTCGAGAATTTGCAGTTGCTCAGGATCGCTTTTCGCAGCGGGTAACGGAACTTGATGAGCTCGCCAAAAGCCCTCGAGAAAATGGCCTTCGACTTCACGTGGCGCTGTCCAGCCCTTCGGCGATCGCAGCACGATCATCGGCCAGCGCGGGCGCACTGTCGCGCCGTTCTTACGTGCGGCGTCCTGAAGTTCCCGGATTTCCTGAACGCAATGCTCGGTAGTCGCAGCCATTGCCTGATGCATGCTGTCGATTTCCGAGCCTTCCACGAAGTATGGTGTCCAGCCATAGCCGCGTAGGAGACTTTCTAGTTCCTCATGTGAAATTCGCGCTGGCACAGTCGGATTGTTGATCTTGTAGCCGTTCAGGTGAAGGATCGGCAGCACGGCACCATCGCGAACCGGACTGAGAAATTTGTTGATGTGCCAGGAAGTCGCGAGTGGGCCAGTCTCTGACTCGCCATCTCCAACGACCACGGAAACGATCAGATCAGGATTGTCAAAAGCCGCTCCGCAAGCGTGGGAGAGCGCATACCCGAGTTCGCCGCCTTCGTGTATCGAGCCAGGCGTTTCCGGCGTGCAATGGCTGCCGATTCCGCCCGGAAATGAAAATTGTTTGAAGAATTCTCGCAGGCCGCGAACATCCTGGCTCTTCTCTGGATAGATTTCCGAATACGTGCCCTCGAGGTATGCCGGTCCCAACACACCCGGCGCGCCATGACCAGGACCAGCAATGAAAATCATATCGAGATCGTATTTCTTGATTAGCCTGTTCAGGTGCACGTAAATAAACGACAATCCTGGGCTGGATCCCCAATGACCCAATAACCGATTCTTGATGTGCTCTGGTCGCAGCGTCTCGGTGAGCAAGGGATTCTCCCGTAGGTAAATCATCCCCAGGCTCAAGTAAT
>JAFAGX010000289.1 GCA_019237515.1 Acidobacteriaceae bacterium | reverse complement strand
TGTAGGCGCTGCGAAAAATCACGTGTGAAACCGGGACCAGCAGCGTGGTTTCATCGATGGCATCAAGCAGACGCTCGGTGGGGACCGTGATTCCATCATCGGTCTTCACCATATGGACGCGCGCACCCAGTGCTCGTTGCGCCTCCCAGAAATACATGATGGAAGGAAAATTCATATCGGTGTAAACGACCTTGTTGCGCTTTCCGGAAAAGTCGAAACAGGATGCAACGACGGCCTCACAAGTGGTCACATTTTGATGGGTCGATACTGAGCCTTTGGGTGCATTCATCAGGGCGCCGATCTCGTCGCCAACCTCAACCGCCAGCATCCACCAACGCTCTTCCCAGGCGCGTACGCCTCGCGTCGCCCACGTGTCGGCATAGGCTTGCATGGCGTCGTATACGCCACGCGGCATCGCGCCCAGCGAGTTGCTGATCATGTACGTGGTGCGTTCGAGGATAGGAAATTCAGAACGATACCGGAGAAGATCGTCAGACATGGGTCAATTGTACGCGTGAATCTTAATCAACAGACGAAACAGACGAAATCTCGAGAGCTCTTCGTGCGGTCTCTGTGTTCTCCGTGGTTCAGGGGTTTCGATGTTGCCTGATCAAGAAGTAAGCCGCCGTAAATCCGAACAGGACTACGAGCGCGCTGATAAAATTCACCCGCGAATCCCACCAGCCCTTGAACACCGCTGCGCTGATCAGGACGAACCCGAGCACCGATCCCGCCGGACCAAGCGGCGACCGCATCGGCAAGCGTGCAATCATCTCCGGCGTGAGCCGGCGGCGAAAAGAAACGTGCGCCGCCAAGGAGACCAGCCACGACAGCATCATCCCCAGAAAAGCGCCGCGCAAGATGTACTCGAAAGCAACGCCTGGAGCCCATTTCTCCAATACCAGAGCCACGACAATACCGTAGGACGAAGCCAGCAGAGCCAGTGTCGGCGACCCGGCAGCATTGAGATTTCCCAGTCGTGCCGGTGCCCAACCAGTTCGCGCCAGCGAAAACAACATGCGCGACGAAATATAAAAAGCCGCATTCGCTCCCGACAAAGCTGCAGTAAGGACAACGAAGTTCATCAAGTGTGCCGCGCCGGGAATCTTTACGGAGCGAAACACGCTCACGAACGGACTTTCGGTCACTCCCGCGCTTGTCCACGGCATTACACCTGCAAGCACAGTTATTGCGCCCATATAAATTAACGCCAGCATGACAAACGTGATCCAGGCCGCTTTGGCAACGTCCTGCGGGGACCGGGACTCTCCGGAACTCACAGCCACAAACTCCACGCCTCCGAAGGTGTAAATCGAGAAAGTGATGGCCAGCAATGGAGCGAGCGGCCCGCGCGGGAAGAATCCGCCGTGAGCCGTGTATTGGGCAGGCACACGCCCGGTGATGAGCAAACTCGCTCCCAGCACAACGAATGCCGCGATCGTCACCACTTTGATCATGGCGAACCAGAACTCGAAACGGCCGTATCGCGAGACATCCCACAGATTCACCAACAAAAGCAACGTAGAAAATACAACTACCCACACCAGCGCTGGGACCTTGGGAAACCAGAAGCTCATATAAGTGGCCGAGGCCACCAACTCGGCACCGATGGAAATCGCAATTGCCGCCCAATAGCCTGCACGGGCGATGAAGCCCGCCCAGTCATTCAGGTACATGTCGCCGTAGATACCGAAAGAACCCGCAGCAGGATGCGCACTGGACAACTCCCCCAATGCCATGGCAGCCGTCCAGCTGACGAATGCCGCGAAGGCGAAACTCAGGATGACGGCTGGACCGGCAAGATGCATCGCCGGTGCACTCCCCAGCAGCAACCCCGTGCCGATGGAACCTCCCACCGCCACCATCGCCATCTGGCCGGCATGTAGTTGGTGGCGCAAACCTTTTTCTGCAGCAATTTCGTCGCGGCGAGGCATCCGGCTCTTGTATCAGAAAAGCGCGTTGGCGGCCAAGATGATGCAGTTCGGTGGCGAAAATCAGCATACCTGCCGCCGCTACAATATTCCCGTCTCTCATTCGTCTACACCCCTAGATGAGCGCGGCGAGCCTGGAAAGAATGGCACTCGAGCAGGACGAGCGAATCTCGGAAGTGGTCACCCGGGAGCAGTCCCGGCTACGCAACTTCATTCGCCGGCGTGTTCCCGATCCGCGCGATGCCGAGGATATTCTGCAAGACGTCTTCTACGCCCTGGTTGAGGCGAACCGGCTGCTGGTACCGATCGAGCACGTTACCGGCTGGTTGTTTCGCGTAGCCCGCAATCGCATTGTGGATCTCTTCCGCAAGAAACGGCCGGAGAGCTTCAGCGACGTCACGATGGCCGAGGACCACGACGAGCTAAGCCGGCTGGAAGACCTGCTTCCCTCGCCCGACGCGGGTCCGGATGCGCTTTATGCTCGCAGTTTACTGCTGGACGAACTGGAGACGGCGCTCTCCGATCTTCCGCAGGAACAGCGTGAGGTATTTGTCGCGCACGAACTGGAAGGACTCAGCTTCAAGGAAATTGCCGCGGAGACCGGCGTGAGCGTAAACACGCTGCTCTCGCGTAAGCATTACGCGGTGCTGCATCTGCGCGAGCGGCTGCAGACTGTCTATGAGGAACTTATGAAGTCGGGTGGTACAGGGTGATAAGGAAGCGAGCCAACTGCACGACTGTTGCGTCGCTCAGAACACGCGACAGTTCGCGCGGTTCGCCCAGATCCCTCGCTGCGAAAAAGCAAGATGACAACTACATTGTGAGGAACTGAATATGAGACGCAAATGGTTTTTAATGGCTCCCCTGGCGATTCTGGCCATGCTGGCGTTTACGGCGATTGGCAGCGCAATTGTGATGGCGCTATGGAACTGGCTATTACCGGCAATCTTTGGGCTGCACCCGATTACGTTCTGGCAGGCCCTGGGCATTCTGGTTCTTTGCCGCATTCTCTTTGGCAGATGGGGACGGCACGGCGGCGGTTGGGGCATGCGCCGCCGCATTCGTGAGCGCTGGGGAGGACGCTGGCAGCGCATGACTCCTGAGGAGCGAGAACGCTTCCGCCAGGAAATGCGCGGACGGTGCGGCTTTGGGTCTCCCGCGAGTGAGACCAAGGCGGAATGATGCTCACACACCTCTGCAAAGAAAGTAGAGGTGGACAAACCTGAACTGTAAGGGTGACTTCCGTAACCAACCGTGACCTTCCTGCGTTGCCGCTCCACAGAAGCGGAACCTAGAATTTCTATGGAGTACTCCCGCGAAGGCGTGTCTCTGAAGGCCGACGCCTGCACACATGGACAGAGGCGAAATTACAAAACGGGTAGAGCGGGCGGAAAAGCTGCTCCAGAAAGGCAAAACGGCCGAGGCCCTGGACGAGTACATGCAGGTAGTTGCCGCCGAGCCGGGCAACGACACCATCACCCAGATGGCTGCGGATTTAAGCCTTTCGTTGCAACGGATTCCGCAAGCCGTCAATCTGCTGGGCAACATGTTCGATCGGCAGGTGAAGGCTGGCGATGCTACCCGGGCGAGCCTCACCTATAAAAAGTTATCCCGATTCGCCAATCCAACCTGGGACCAGAAGCTTCGCTTTGGCGAGCTGCTGGAGAACACCAATCGCAAACTGGCGCTGGAAACCTACGAGAACGCCTTTCAGGAGCTGACCAAGCAGAACCGAAAGCAGAATTCGCTGACGGTCCTGCAGAAAATCCTGCGACTTGATCCCGGCGAAAAAAACCTGGTTCGGCTGGGCGAGCTATCGTCCGAGTTGAAAGACGGCAAAGCTGCGGCGGCTGCGTTCCTAAAGCTCGCCGAGCTTGCGAAAGCGAATGGTGCAAATCCAGCCCAATGGGTAGAACGCGCCTACGGTGAGGATCCGTCGGACCCGCAGATCGCGCTCGCCTACGCCACCGGACTTCTCGAACAGGGACAGGCAGGCGCGGCAATCTTTGTTTTGGAGTCGCAAGTGAATGCCGGCGGCGCGTCGGAGCCCATGCGTGAGGTCTATGGTAAGGCGCTGCTCGAAGCCAACCGGTTAAACGACGCGGAACCAATTTTGTGGCAATTGTTCGAAGCGAATCCGGCACGAACTCAGGAAATCGCCAAGCTCATCGGCTTGTTTATTGATTCCGAGCAGGATAAGGATGCAGTCGCGTTAGCCGGGAAGCTGGCAGGCTACTATCAGCGGAAAACGGATCGCCGCCCATTCCTGACGATGATGCATGAGATCACGTCCAAGCATCGCTCTTCCGCCGCAATGCTGGAGTTCATGAGCGAGCAGTTTAACGCCGCCAATCGAGAAAATGATTATTGCCAGACTTTGCTGAAGTTATTCGATCTTTATTGCAGCATGGGGGACTACAACAAAGCGGCTGAAGCACTGGATCGCGCCGCCGAGATCGACGCTTACGAGCACGGACATCACAAGCGCCTGCAGATGCTCAAAGGCAAGAT
>JAFAGX010000277.1 GCA_019237515.1 Acidobacteriaceae bacterium | reverse complement strand
CCACGAGCCGAATTGCCATCGGTTTTAGCAATACAGGAAACATTGAGCCGGGCGAGCGGCTGGGAATCTTCGGAGAAAGTGCCATCAGAGCCGACGATCAAAATATTGCGCAACTCGTCGGCATAACTCGCGCGAACCTCTTTGATTCGCGGGTCGTAACTACGAGCAGCCTCATCTGCCCGCATGACCAATTCGACTTTGGCGGTAATCTCCGCGTCAACTGAGGGAAGCGTCACGGGATACAAGCTGCGGGCTGGTTTCTCTTGGAAGCCGATGCTCGGAGTTTTTGCCGGGCCGCTGGCGATCAGTGCGGCAGTACGCGCGGCGCGAAGGATGCGCTCGGGAGATAGGTCGTCGGTGTAGGCGTAACCCGTGCGTTCACCGGCAATGACTCTGACGCCGCAACCTGCGGAAATTCCCTGCGAAGCGGACTTCACCATCGATTCGTCGACCATTAGCGAAGTCGAGGAAAGATACTCGAAGTACAGATCGGCGTAATCGCCGCCGGCCGAGAGTGCTGCCGCTAAGTAATGCTCGAGATCGCTTTGGTTGAGACCGTAATGCTGAAAGAAAAAATGATTTTCGCTCACGTAATTTAGATGCCTCTGAATTGACAACGACTCTTAGGTGGAGAATACCAGACCGACTGCGCGTGTGGGCAACTAGCGCGACATTCCTGCGGCTGGCGTTCCGTAGTCAAGATCAAATCCGAGCTGGAGCTTGGCGGCTTCCGACATCAGGCCGGGATTCCACGGCGGCTCAAACACAACTTGCACGTCAACGTACTTAACATCCGGAAGTCGCGATAACTTGTTTTCGACATCGGCTTTGAGGACGTTACCCATGCCGCAACCCGGCGCGGTCATCGACATCTTTACATCGATTCTTTTCCCACCCTGCTCATGCGGTGTGACTTCGCACGAATAGATGAGCCCCAAATCAACGATGTTGACCGGAATTTCCGGATCGTAAACCGTCTTCAACTGGTCCCAGACCATCTGCTCGCTGAATTCAGCCTTGCTGCCCGGTTCCTCGGCGGTGGTGGGAGGAGTCATGCCCAGCGCATCAGCATCTTTCGCGTCGATGCGGAACATACAGCCCATGTCGCTGACGACGGTATATCCGCTACCCAAAAATTGTGCAATCCTCACGCGGCTTAATTGAGGAAGCACCCGATGTACGCCGCTGGGGATTTCGATCGCATCACATGCGCGTTTGAGTTCGATCATTTCGTACATAGAAACCTCACATCTACTCGGTGGAAACTGCGTCCTGCTTGCCTTCCAGAGCGGCCTCCAAAGTATGCCATGCCAGCGTGGCGCACTTCACACGGGTGGGAAACTCTGAAACCCCGGCGAAGACGGCCAACTTTCCTAGTTGATTCTGATCTCCGTTCGCGCTTTGTCCGGTCACTACATTGTGGAAGCGTTGAAACAACGCTTCGGCTTCGGCGCGGCTCTTGCCCTTCAAACTTTGCGTCATCATCGACGCGGAAGCTTTCGAGATTGCGCACCCGGAGCCTTGAAATGTGACGTCACGAATGGAATCGCCGTCCATATGCAGAAAGACTGTGTAATGATCACCGCAGAGAGGATTGTAGCCCTCGGCCTTGTGGTCCGGGTCCTTCAACTCGCGATAATTGCGCGGAGTCTTGCTGTGTTCGAGGATCAATTCCTGATAGAGATCCCGCAAATCAGCCATCAGGCAAAAACCTCCCGAACTTTGTGCAGGCCGCTCACTAGAACATCAACCTCTTCTTTCGTATTGTAGAGGCCAAACGAGGCGCGTGCCGTTGCATCCAGCCCGAAGCGCGTCATTACCGGCTGTGCACAATGATGGCCGGTACGAATCGCGATGCCTTCCTGATCGAGGATCGTTCCGATGTCGTGCGGATGTACACCTTCCATGACGAACGACAAAACCCCGGCTTTTTCCTTGGCTGTGCCGACCAAACGAACGCCGGCAACTTTAGAAACCTGCTCGGTTGCATAGCTAAGCAGCTCGTGTTCGTGACGTGCGATGTTTTCCATCCCCAGCCGCTGCAGATATTCAATGGCAGCACTCAGTCCGATCGGACCGGAAATATCAGGCGTACCAGCTTCGAACTTATGGGGCACCTTGTTGTAAACCGTCTTCTCAAAACTAACGGAGCTGATCATCTCGCCGCCACCCTGGTAAGGTGGCATGGCTTCGAGCAAAGGCAGCTTGCCGTAAAGAACGCCGATGCCCGTGGGACCGTACGTCTTGTGACCGGAGAAGGTGTAGAAGTCGCAGTCGAGTTGCTTAACATCGACAGGCATGCGCGGCACGGCTTGGGCGCCATCGACCATTACAGGAATGTTTTTCGCATGCGCCATTTTCACGATGGTGGAGATTGGGTTCACGGTGCCGAGAGCATTCGACACGTGACCGACAGCGACAATCTTCGTGCGCGGACTTAACAGCTTTTCAAATTCCTCCAGAATCAACTCGCCAGCTTCGTTGATCGGAGCTACACGCAGCTTGGCTTTCTTTTCCTGGCAAAGCAACTGCCAGGGAACAATGTTGGAGTGGTGCTCCATGGCGGTGATGAGGATTTCATCGCCTTCGCCGACATTTGCACGTCCGTAGGTCTGAGCCACGAGATTGATGGCT
>JAFAGX010000497.1 GCA_019237515.1 Acidobacteriaceae bacterium | reverse complement strand
GCCGGCGGCCTTGAGCCAGGAGCATCCGTTCTGTTCGGAGGCATCAATGTGGGCAGAGTCACAGCGGTGCGTCCCTGGGCTACGGACCCAACTCGAATCGAGATTCTCATTGAAGTTAAGAAAGATACTCCGCTGAATGAGAAATCGGTCGCCAAGCTGGGCTTTATCAGCGTAATGAATAGTGCTGCCCTGTCGATCACCACTGGCAGTAATGAGGCCAAGCGGCTTGCGCCGGGCTCAACCATAGCCTCACAAGAAGCGGCCAGTCTGGACGAGATCGCCGGAAAACTCGCAAGTGTGGCCGACAGCGCGAACGCGCTGATCACCCAGGCCCAAGGAGAACTGAACGACGTCAGTGAGAACATAAACCATCTACTCGCCAACCTGGACACGATGACCGGGCCGCCCAATCAGAAAAAAGTCCAAGCGATTCTGAATAACGTTGACCGGTTGCTGGTAGACGAGCGCCCGAAGATTGATCGCCTCACGGAGGAACTGGTGAGCGTCAGCCAGCACGCCGATACCACCATCCAAAATGTGAATGGCACGGTGACGGATTTGCGGGATCCGATCCGAAGGGATTTGGCTGAATTGCAGATTGCACTACAGCAAGCCAATGGTCTGCTGCAGTCCATGCAGGTCGTTGTGCGGGCCAATGACTACAAGATCAATGACACTGTTGAAAATCTGCGCGAGGCGACCGACAACCTCAATCAGTTAACAGATTCGCTGAAACAGCGTCCCTGGAGCCTGGTTCGCATTAAACAACCGCTAGACCGCCAGGTTCCAAAATAAGCAGGAAAGGGGCATTGATATGAAGAAAAACTACATCGCACTTGCACTAACGTTAGCGGTTCTACCTGCTTTGGCTGGCTGCGGGAGGGTGAAGCCCACAAGGTATTACACGCTTAATCTTCCGTCACCACCGGATCCGCCCGCTCCGGATAGTGTCCACACCTCGATAGCAGTACGAGAGTTCCAATCGCCGGTTTATCTGCGGCAGGGACCCATTGTTTACCGGACCACACCAGAAGAAATTGGTTTTTACGAATATCATCGTTGGGCGGCAGATCCACGTCTGATTACAACGAACTCGGTCCTCGATCATTTGCGCGCCAGCGGAAATTTCTCGCTCGTCTCTATGTATGACGGACATTCCGATATGGATTATGTCTTGACCGGCAAACTGGAAAAGCTCGAGGAAATCGATTACGACGGTGGAGTAAAGGTGCAGGTTGCGGTCTCTGCCCAAATCACCAGAACCGGCACCGGTGCAACAGTCTGGAGCAATGCTGTTTCCGAGGTTGGAACGGTGTCTCAACGGAATGTGCCCGGAATTGTGTCTCAGATGAATCACACTATGGACACGGCCATCGACAAGCTGCTCTCTACAATCCCGGCCCCGCTGGCGAGTAGCAAACAGTAACTATGCGCCACGCGCACACCTCGGTAAGCCAGCATATCCCACTTCGCTGCCCGAATTGCGTCACTGCCCTTTGACACGGTCACATATAAGGCATCTCTCCGGCGGCGAAGCTCAGTAAATCCTGCAATCTTCATCAACTTATAAGCCCCCAGGTCTGGCACCCAGATTGCGATCACTAGATATGATCTTCAATTTGCTCCAGGATGGTACGACGTGCTCGGGCAGCTGATAAACATTCCCACTGACACACTTATCGACATGTTGTTTGTAATTGCCAACGACGATATCGCTCTCAGCGCCAGTGATGTGGCGGAAATCGAACAGATCCAACGCGAGTTGCTGAGGAGAGGCGGAAACGGCCAGTACTGGAGCGGTCGAGCTTTTGATTGAAACCTACGCATCGCGTCTCCAGGAGTGCGTTCGGCGACTTACTCCTGCGACCGAAATCATCGAGAACCTGGCGTGAATGCTTGCGCCGCCAAATGAAGAAGTGAGGACGATATGACACTTCTTGCAGTAACTGAAGAACTGACCGAGCCATTGCGGGCAGAAGGAATTGCCCGTTCGACCGTCGCCGGCGCGCCGCTGCGCGCTGACGAGTTAACAAAGATTGATGCCTATTGGCGCGCGTGCAAGTACCTGGCGCTGGGAATGATTTACCTTCAGGCCAATCCGCTGTTACGGGAACCTCTGAAACCGGAACATATCAAGAGCCGGTTGCTTGGGCATTGGGGATCGAGTCCCGGTCTTGCCTTCATCTACACGCATCTGAGTCGCCTCATTCGCAACGACGATCTCGAGATGATTTTCCTTGCGGGGCCGGGTCACGGCGCGCCCGGCGTATTGGGACCTGTATATCTCGAAGGCACCTATTCTGAAATCTATCCTGAAAAAAGCCGGGACGAAAAAGGCCTGCAGGAATTCTTCAAGCAGTTTTCTTTTCCAGGCGGGATCGGCAGTCACTGTACGCCTGAGACACCGGGCTCCATCCACGAAGGAGGCGAGCTGGGATATGTTCTCTCACATGCTTGCGGAGCTGCATTCGACAATCCCAACCTGATCGTCGCGGCGGTGGTGGGTGATGGCGAAGCCGAAACGGGGCCGCTGGCGACCTCGTGGCATATCAGCAAATTTCTCAGTCCGATTCGTGATGGCGCGGTTTTACCGATCCTTCACCTTAATGGATACAAGATCAACAACCCGACTTTGCTCGCCCGAATCACCCACGAAGAATTGGAAAGCTTGTTACGCGGCTACGGCTGGAATCCCTATTTTGTGGAAGGCTCGGAGCACGACAGCATGCACCAGGCCATGGCCGCAACCCTTCAGCATTGCATCGCCGAAATCAAGGCACATCAGCAAGCATGCCGGAGCACTGGAATCGCGGCCCGGCCACGCTGGCCCATGGTGGTATTGCGTTCGCCAAAGGGATGGGGTGCACCGGCGGAAGTCGATGGGCATCACCTTGAAGCTTTCTGGCGTGCGCATCAGGTGCCACTGACGGACGTCAAAACCAACCCGGCACATCTGCAGATTCTCGAGAACTGGATGCGTTCATTGAAGCCCGAAGAACTCTTTGATGAGTACGGCAGGCTGCAACCAGAACTTGCCAAATTTGCTCCATCGGGAGAGCGCCGGATGAGCGCGAGTCCGCACGCCAATGGATCGCCGAGGGAGGCGCTGCGCTTTCCAGACTTTAGCGCCTACGCCGTCAAGATCGACCGCCCGGGAAATGTCGAGGTGGAGAACGTACCACCGCTGGGTACTTTTCTGAGGGATGTCATGAAAGTGAACATGAACAGTTTCCGGGTTTTCGGGCCTGACGAGACCACCTCCAACAAGCTGGACGCGGTTTACCAAGCCTCGAAGAAATTCTGGATCGCTGAAAATTTCCCTGAAGACAGTGATGGGACAGAGCTATCTCGGGACGGGCGGGTCATCGAGATGCTCAGCGAGCACACGATGGAGGGTATGCTCGAAGGCTACTTGCTTACCGGGCGAAATGGTTTTCTGTCGTCGTACGAAGCGTTTGTTCACGTGATTGACTCCATGTTTAATCAGCACGCTAAATGGCTGTCGATCTGCAACCATCTATCCTGGCGGCACAAGATCGCGTCGCTGAACCTTCTTATTACCTCAACGGTGTGGCGCCAGGACCACAACGGCTTCACACATCAGGATCCTGGCTTCCTCGATGTAGTGCTTAATAAAAGTGCGGCAGTTACCCGCATTTATCTGCCACCCGATGCGAATTGTTTATTGTCGGTCGCAGATCATTGCCTGCGCTCCGAAAACTACATCAACGTAATTGTTTCGGACAAGCAGAAGCATCTGCAGTACCTGGACATTGACTCAGCTATCACCCACTGCACAAAAGGTATCGGTATATGGCCGTGGGCCTGTACCGATGAAGGCCACGAGCCCGACGTCGTTTTTGCTGCAGCTGGCGATATTCCGACTCAGGAAGCATTGGCTGCGACCACGCTGCTAAGAGGAAAATTCCCTGACCTGAGAATCCGATTTATCAACGTGGTCGATTTGTTCAAGCTGGAACCCAGCACCGAACATCCCCACGGGCTCACTGACGCTGATTTCGATTCGCTGTTCACGGCTGACAAGCCGATCATCTTCAATTTCCACGGTTATCCATGGCTGGTTCATCGTCTCGCCTACCGCCGTACAAATCACCACAACCTGCATGTGCGCGGTTACAAAGAGAAGGGGAATATCAACACTCCGATGGAACTGGCAATTAATAACCAGACGGATCGTTTCAGTCTGGCGATTGACGCGATTGACCGCGTTCCCAAACTTCAGCGGATTGGTGCGCATGCTAAAGAAGAATTTCGCGATCTCCAAATCGCATGCCGGCGCCATGCCTACGAGTACGGAATCGATAGCCCTGAGATTAGCGGATGGAAGTGGCCTTACGGCAAGTAATGAATGATTTTATGCAGTTCTCCAGAATCAGACCACGCCACCCTGTTGCTGGGAACGATTGGAACACTTAAGCATGATCACTAAAACTGCTGCAAAACAGCAAGCGCTATCAGACATTGAGAGACTCAGAACTCAATACGGATGTGGGCCCGTGCATTTTTCGGGAACAGACGAAGCATTGTATGAACGGCATCTGCTGTTTGACAGTGGGGTCGACTTGGCGCGGGCGACTGCGCGTGACCGCTTCGAGGCCATCGCGCGCTCAGTGCGCGACGTTCTCTCGCAACGATGGCTTTTGACAGAGAAGACCTACGAACAACGAAATCCCAAGCGGCTGTATTACCTCTCAATGGAATTCCTCATCGGCCGCTCGCTCGCCAACAACGTCATGAATCTTCTGCTCGGGCCGGTAGCGGACCAGGTCGTCGCCGAAAAGAAACTCAACTTGGTCGAAATTCTGGAGCAGGAGCCCGATGCAGGCCTGGGCAATGGTGGACTTGGACGTCTCGCCGCCTGCTTTATCGAATCCGCCGCATCCATGCAACTGCCGGCCATGGGTTACGGACTGCGATACGAATATGGGATTTTCAAACAGACCATCCAGAATGGATGGCAGCACGAGACCCCGGACAACTGGCTGCGTTCACCCGATCCGTGGGAGATCGCACGCCCAAACGAGAAGGTGGAAGTACCCGTGGGTTGCTCGTTCGAGCTCAGCGGAGGCAGTCTGCGTCCGGTGCCGGGACGTCCCTCGACGCTGATCGGCATCCCATTCGATCGTCCTGTCATCGGCTATGGCGGCGCCACCATCAACACGCTGCGCCTGTGGGCGGCGGCCGCTCCCGAATACTTTAACTTTGAAGACTTCTCTCAAGGTGATTTTGTGGAAGCGTTCACCCAGACGCTTACCGCCGAAACTTTGACACGCGTCCTCTATCCGGATGATTCCAAACTTCAGGGTCAGGGGCTACGCCTATTGCAGGAGTATTTCCTGGTTGCCTGCTCGCTTGCGGATGCGGTACGCCGCTTCCAGCGATCCAACTCCGATTGGACTTCGTTTGCAGATAAAGTCGCAATTCAGATGAATGACACGCATCCGGCGCTGTCCGTTCCGGAACTCATGCGTATCCTGGTTGACCAGATCCACCTCGGATGGGATGAAGCCTGGCAGATCACACAAAAAACGCTGGCATATACCAATCACACCTTGTTGCCCGAAGCTCTTGAGAAATGGCCGGTGGCGTGGTTCGAAGACATGCTCCCTAGGCAACTCGAAATTATTTACGAAATCAATCGCCGTTTTCTGGGCGATGTTCGGGGGCGATTTCCGGGCGATCAAGCTCGTGTAGAGCGCGTCAGCCTTATTGAAGAGAGCGGTAATGGGAAGCTCGAAAAGAAGGTACGCATGGCCAATCTGGCGGTCGTTGGCTCCCACAGCACCAACGGAGTGGCCGAGATTCACTCGAACCTGCTGCGCGAGACTACCCTCAAAGACTTAGGCGCAATCTTCCCTGAGCGATTCAACAATAAAACTAACGGCGTTACGCCACGGCGCTGGTTGCAATTGTGCAACCCTGAACTCTCAAAATTGATCACTGATGCCATTGGCGATGAGTGGATAAAGAACCTGAACGAACTAAGCAACCTGAAAGCCTTCACCATCGACAGCGGCTTCCGCGAAGATTTTCTGAATGCAAAGCGTACAGCCAAGCTGCATTTTTGTAATTGGCTCCACTGGTCGACTGGACAGACTCTCGACCCAGATTCAATCTTCGATTGCCAGATTAAGCGCATTCACGAGTACAAGCGTCAGTTTCTGAATGCCCTGCGCGTCGTGGTGCTCTATAACCGGCTACGGGAAAATCCCGGGATCGAGGTGCATCCACGGACGTTTTTCTTTGCCGGCAAGGCTGCGCCTGCGTACCGACTGGCCAAAGTAATTATCAAATTCATTAACAATCTGGCTGCGACCATCGACAACGACCCCGCAGTTCGTGGACGGATTCGGGTGATATTCCTGCCAGATTATTGCGTTTCGCTTGCGGAGCATTTGATTCCGGCAAGCGATGTCTCCAACCAGATTTCAACGGCGGGATACGAAGCCAGCGGCACAAGCAACATGAAGTTCATGATGAACGGCGCATTAACGGTTGGCACCCGCGACGGTGCGACGATTGAAATGGCAGCGCAAGCGGGTGAGGAGAATTTCTTCCTGTTCGGTCTGACGGCAAAGCAGGTGATTGACAGCCGCGGCTGGTACAACCCGCACTGGCATTACGATCACGACCCGGAGACCCGCCAAGCGCTGGACCTGATTTTCTCCGATTATTTCAGCCGCTATGAACCCGGCGTCTTTGAACCGCTGCGCGACATGCTGCTGAAGCAGGGCGACCACTATATGCACTTGGCGGATCTGAAGTCCTACCTCGACGCAGACGAGCGCCTGTGCGGATTGTATGCCGATCGCCACGAATGGGCACGGAAAACAATTTTGAATATAGCGGGCTCGGGGAAATTCTCCAGCGACCGCACTATCGCCGAATACGCGTCCGAAATCTGGAATGTACAACCATGTCCAATTCCGGAGAGAGCATGAATGCCACGCATCGTTCTCTGGTTCGTCCTGTGCTCGTGTTCAGCGGCACACAAGTTTTTATCCAGTCCGCTTCCGTGAAGCTGACAAGATTACTGAAAGGAAATTGTTAATGACAAATACTAACCGAGTCCTCACCTTACTTACTTTCTTATCCACTCTGTTCGCGTGCTCCGTGGCATACGCGCAGGATGTAAGAACCAACTATATGCCGGGAGCTGATTTTTCCAAGTTCCACACGTATGCATGGGTAAATCAAGTGCAAGGCGTACCCACAGTAGGTGGCCAACCGGACCAGATTCTAGACGCGCAGGTCAAGCAGGCAATCGATTCACAAATGGCGGCCAAGGGGTTCACCAAGGTGGAGGACGCTGATAAAGCCGATTTACTTCTTGGCTACCAGCTTGCCATCGATCAGGAGAAACAGATCAATGGCTTCGGCGACAGCTGGGGCGGAGGCGCCTGGGGACCTTGGGGCGGCGGCTGGGGTCCGGGCGGGAATAGCTTCGGAACGTTTTCGGCGAATACTTCCTCCAACTACATTGGGACTTTCGTCGTGGGCATGTATGACCCTGCCGTGAAAAAGCTGGTTTGGATCGGTGCTGCCCAACATGCGATCGAACCCAGCAAAAAACAGGAAAAGAATCAGGAACGGCTCAACAAGGGAGCGCAAAAACTCCTGAAGAACTTTCCTCCGGGAAGGGGCAAATAGGCAGATCCACACGCTTCTGGGCCGCGGGAGGAAACCAATGTGCACGAGATCACGAATGTCATCTCAAATTCGCTCGAGCAGGTTCAGGCTACGCCAAGCTTGCTACCTGCTCCTCCCGATTGTGGTTACGCTCGCGCTCTCGGCCGAAGTTTCGCCGGCAGCATCCGATCTCCCAACCAATGAACAAGTAATCGCATTTTTGACCGACTCGATCGATTGGTATCGCCACTGTGCAATCGAACGCCAGATTGCAACTGAACCGGCGGATCTTGTGTTTCTGGAGGACAATCGCTCGGTAGCTGCACAGATTGTCGGACTATCGTTTGATTTTGCCCATGCCGATGCGGCGGTTGCAGCAAGCTTGTCAGCAGGCAAAGAGAACGTCCGCGGCCCGATTGCGACTGGCCTATCGCCCGATCTGGCCCAATTCGTTCAGTTGGAAAACAATGCCGAGTTGTGGGAGCAGCAAGCCAGCCAGGAAATCGCAGCAATCCAGAAGAAGCTTGAGACGGCACGCGGAGTCGAACGCCGCAATTTGCAGGCGGCACTGGATGCGAGCCAGAGCCGGCTCGACGTCTCACAGGCGGGATTGGCGACTGTTCGCGAGGTGGTTGAATTTATGCACGCCGTCGCAGGTCGCGAGACGGGAGATTTGGCCTCAAGTATCGACGACCTCGCGCGGACCGTTCCTACGGTGAGCAGTCCCAACGGCGCGGCACAGGAAATGCGGAACTCGAGTACCTCTCCGGCTGTAAAACCGCCCGAGTCCGGGATACTTTCCCTCAGCTCAGAAGCATCCGCACTGGGAAAGAAAGTCGGCATCCTGGATGACGAGATCCGCCGAACCGAAAAACTGAGGCAGACGTCTGACGATCTCCGCAAGCCGTTGCTGGCTGCAATTAATAAACGCGTTCCAGACGTCGCCCGAAATTATCTTCAGGTAAGCGACCTCGATGAACTGCAACAACAAAAAGCTCGCCTCGATGAGCTTGCAGCGTTAGTAAAAGCACTCTCTCCCGCGATCGTGGCATCGGACAAGCAACGAGTATTGCTCGCCGCATACGGTTCGCACTTGAAAAGTTGGCGCGCAGCTGTCGCCACAGAAGACGAAAAAACATGGAAAAATCTGATTCGTCGGCTGGTCGGAACTATCGCGCTGATTGTGTCGCTTGTGATCATAGGCGCGGTTGTGCACAGTGTTATACGGCGTCATATGCGCGACACTGAGCGTCGCCACGTCATCCTGGTTACGCAGCGAGTTGTCATTTGGGCTACCATCGTCATCATCGTCGCGTTTGCCCTAGCATCGGACATCACCTCTTTAGCTACCTTCTTTGGCCTTCTAGCTGCGGGGCTTGCGGTTGCCCTTCAAAGTTTCATTCTTTCGGCAGTCGGTTATTTTGTGCTGGTAGGAAAGCGCGGAATACGACTTGGGGACCGCGTGCAGATTTCGGGAGTGACTGGCGATGTGATCGACATCGGCTGGCTGCAGTTTCAGCTAAAAGAGATCGATACTCGAACGCAGCGGCCGACGGGCGGAGTGGTCACGTTTTCGAATTCGATAGTTTTGGCATCCCCGTCGACTGGCCTGTCCCGGTTCAATTTAGCTGACGTGAAGCCCGCCACGCTGGAACTCTCCGCAAAAGTTGCACAGTGATAGCCCGAACTGCGAATTCATAGCAAATAAACGTTGCCCCGAATTCTACTTCAAATCGCTAATGCTTGCTTTGCTGTTGTTGTGCTGTGAACTCACCGGGCTACCCAGACCGGCCCATCCGCGCGAGACTCAGCCTCATGAGCGGACGGTGTATTGGATATGTGAGTTGGATAAGCGCGTGCGCCGGCCACCATCACCTGCGTTGTCTGGATTTAGAACCTGTCGTCACCCGATTCGCCCATTCCCACTCTGCTAGCCAGTTCCTGCCGCATCTTCCCTCGCATTGGTATTCCCACATTCTTCCGCCACATTGGGGGCAAACCAGGTTGATGATTGACGAGATGATGTTCGAAGTAGATTCCCACGGCAGTACGCTAAAGGTCATATTCGCTCCCTATTCCGAAATCTGAAACGATGCGAGGGGCAGACTTGGCCGCAAACAACGGAAGTGTGCCGCGCGGGTCTTGTGCGCTCTACGGCGCTCCGAACTGGTTGATTGCGGAGTCCGTCTCGGCCGTATCACTTGTCCGGCCCTCGCTGCGCAACAAGAATGCAAGCGAGATGCCAAAAACCAAGAGTGAACAACAGTCGCTACTGAAGCCTCCAACTGTGCGGCGATGTTGAGGGCATTGGGAAGGCGACAACCGATCGCATCATCACCGCAACGGATGCGCCGGCTCTCGATAACAAAGTGCCCATGTTTGGTCAGCTGCCATTTGGCTGCCCAACAATACTGTTGATGAAGTGAACGGTACGATCAGAAGGAATAGACGGCACTCAACTGGATCGTATGTCCCTGCCAAAGATTGTCGCGCGCCCATTCTGCGGGCGGGACATAGACCGGGCTCTGGAGGGGAACGAGCGATCCTAATGGTGTGCTGCCGCAGTTGGGAACAGTGGCGCAGGGGAACCAAGCCCCGTGGTGCCAGGTCGACCCGGCATTGAACATCTCGAACCGTACCTGCATGTGCTGGCGTTCAGTAATGGGAAAGACTTTGGCGAAGCTGAGGTCGAGATCTTCGTAAAATGGCCCTCGCAGTTCGCCTTTTCCCTCGTTGCCGTATGTCCCTTGTGGGGCGAGGGAGAAAACGTTGGCATTGAACCATTCCGTGTCGGTCTGAGTGAAACCTCTGTTCGGGTTGCTCGTTTGGTTCGGGCGATAGCGGCTGGGGAAAGCAACGCCCATCTCGTCAAAGCCACAGACGGTACAACCGTAGGCCGTGAAGGTCCGCCCAGAGGTGATGGTATAAATTCCACTCGCCTTCCAGCCACCGAGAATCCAATTGGCCGGTCCCAACGACCAGTGTTTATTTTTCCCGACCGGCAACTCCCAGCTTCCGTTGACAGTAAGGCGCTGCGGCTGATTGAAACTGGACGGCCCGTAGTCGGCGGCAGTGTTGTGAGCATCCTGGATGAAGCTGCCTGTTCCAGAGATGTTGTTTCCGGAGAAATCATCCAGCGACTTCGACCAGGTATACGCAATGTGATAGGTCAGCCCGTGCCGAAATCGCTGCCGCAATTGAACCTGCAGCGAATTGTAATTTGAGCTCAAAACGTTCGCATTTGCGTACATCATTGAGGGCAGGCCGGGGAATGGCACGCGCTTATCAATTGGCTGGAAATTGGGATCAGTTGCACAACTGGCATTGCTCCCCGTTGCCTGAGAGGCGTCGAACAGGTAATTGCAGTTGTCAGCTGGAACCTTCGGGAGATATGCGGTGTTGAACAGCCAATAGGTCGAGAGGCGTGATCCATGAGAGCCCACATAACCAATGTCGAGCAGCAGAGTGGGGGTTACAGCGAACTGCGTATCGAGAGTCCACTGCTGGCTATACGGGTTGTGGTTCTTGGGCCAGTTTACTTGATTGAGGATGTAATCGATCCCTGTGAAGTCGATACTGTCCCACGATGGAAGCGCAAAAACACCGCTTCCCACCGTGCCCCCCAAGCCATGAATAGGTGGCGACCACAACTGGTCAAGGCGCGGGCCTAGCGCCTGTCGCTCATTGCCAACCTCACCTCCCGTGGGATAGCTCGCCGGCAGCGTCGTCTGCAGACTGTTGTCGTCATAGTTC
>JAFAGX010000649.1 GCA_019237515.1 Acidobacteriaceae bacterium | reverse complement strand
ACGATGCCCGACAATGGTCCAAACAATGTCTGAGGAATGACCTGCAAGACCAGTGCCAGTGCAACCGAACTCGCATGACCTGTCAACTGCAATAACAAGCTGTAAATCGCCAGGGAATAGAACCAATCGCCGATTTCGCTGATGATCTGAGCCGCCCACAGCCGGCGGAAATTCGCATTCTGCCGTACGGGGCGAGCGTAGGCGCCGACAGAAATTGAACTCACTTCGCGTTCTGGCTCTGGTTCCATGGAAACAGCTAATTTATCAGGAAGACATGTGGCGAGTGGGATCTCCTAAAGTAGCTCGCGTTTGCTTCGCACCAGCCTCCAACCTTTTCCATCCCGGAGTCTTCCCTGCCCATCTATTTAAGGTATCTTTAGATCTAGCGCATGGCGTCTCAACACGAAGAAGAAGTCCTGGGCAAAGCCTATGACAGCCGCTTGATGAAGCGCCTGCTCAAGTATTTACGCCCTTATAAATGGCAAGTGGGTATTTCACTGGTTGCCATCCTGCTCAAGGCGGGCGCGGATGTCCTTGGGCCATACCTGACGGCAGTCGTCGTGGATCGGTATCTGGCCCCCACACCCAGGCCCACCCGGTTCGATTTGATCCTAAGCGCTGATGCATATCGGGGAATTGCGGAAATCGCCGCGATTTACGTCGGGCTCCTGATCATCAGCTTCTTGCTCGAATACGCGCAGACCTATTTCATGCAGTGGACGGGGCAGATGACGATGTTCGATCTGCGTAGCCAGATTTTTCGTCACCTGCAGCGCATGCACATCGGCTTTTATGACAAAAACCCAGTGGGACGCCTGGTAACCCGTGTGACCACTGATGTGGACGCCCTCAACGAAATGTTCACCTCCGGCGTGGTGTCGATTTTTGAAGACGTTTTCGTGCTCGCCGGCATTATCTGGATCATGCTCACGATGAACGCAAAGCTGGCACTCATCACGTTTGCTGTGCTGCCAGTGATCGCGTATGGGACATCGGTCTTTCGTGACAAAGTTCGCGATTCCTACCGGCGAATTCGCGTGGCGATTGCCCGCATCAATGCTTATCTGCAGGAACACGTCAGCGGCATGGTAGTGGTCCAGCTTTTTAATCGCGAGGAACGCGCGTACAACAAATTCTCTGAAGTCAACGAAGTGCACATGGAAGCCTTCAAAGACGCCATCCTGGCCCATGCGGTCTACTACCCCGTGGTCGAAATTCTTTCCGCGGTGGCAATTGCAAGCGTGATCTGGTTCGGCGGAAAAGATGTCATCCGGCAGACCACCACGTTAGGCGTTCTGGTGGCTTTCATCCAATATGCGCAGCGTTTCTTCCGGCCCATTCAGGATTTCAGCGAGAAGTACAACATTTTGCAGTCAGCTATGGCATCGAGCGAGCGCATTTTCAAGCTGCTCGACACACCGGCGGAGATCACTTCGCCGGTTGTGACCAAATCTGCCGATGGCCCCGGCCGGATCGAATTCGATCATGTCTGGTTCGCGTATCGAAACATGCCAACCGGGGATGACCATGTGGAGACGGCCGCCCTTGGCCGTCCGGTCGAGCGAAGCTCGACAGAGGAACTTGCACCCGATTGGGTGCTCCGGGATGTCAGCTTTGCCATCGAACCCGGCGAAACTGTTGCCATTGTCGGCCACACCGGAGCGGGAAAGACCACGATCATTTCCCTGCTCATGCGCTTCTACGATGTACAACGCGGCACCGTAAGAATCGATGGCGTAGATGTAAAGGAAATGGATCTGGCTGACCTGCGTAGCCGGTTTGGCGTGGTTCTGCAAGACCCTTTTCTGTTTACCGGCACAGTCGAAGGCAATATCCGGCTGGGCACGGAGTGGATTGAGGATGAAGACGTCGAGAAAGCCGCGGAAGACGTGAATCTTGGCGATTTCATCCGCACACTCCCCCGCGGATTCAAAGAAGAAGTTCGCGAGCGGGGTAGTACGCTGTCTACCGGACAAAAGCAGTTAATCTCGTTCGCCCGAGCGCTCGCGCATGATCCGAAAATTTTGATTCTGGACGAAGCGACATCCAGCGTGGATACGGAGACTGAGTTCCGCGTGCGGGATGCTCTGAGCCGCATGGTCGAGGGCCGCACCTCGGTCATCATCGCCCATCGCCTTTCGACTATTCAGCGCGCAGACAAGATTATCGTGATGCACAAAGGGCAGTTGCGCGAAATGGGCACCCACCAGGAACTTCTTGCGCATCGCGGCATTTACTACAAGCTGTACGAACTCCAATACAAAGATCAGGAAGTGCCAACCGGCCCGCAAGTCACCGCGAGCGCCGACGATTAAATCTGCATAACTCACGTAGGCACAGTCGCCGCCTTCGGCTGTGCAGCCACGGTAGGCGGCAGCTAGATCCGCATTTTCACTCTACAATACCGACGTGCGAATTCTGATTTCCGCCGGCGAAGCTTCGGGCGAGATGTATGGTGCACAGCTGATCGAAGCCCTGCGGAATTGTGTGGCGCGGGCGCCCTCGCCCGCGGGTGGTCAGCTTGAATTCTTCGGAGTCGGCGGCGAGCGCATGCGCGCCGCAGGATGCGAAACCATTGTTGACGCAAAAGACCTGGCGGTGGTTGGCATCACCGAAATCCTGAGCCATCTTCCAAAAATCTATAGCCTGTTCGACAAACTCATTACTGAGGCCGATAAGCGCCGCCCGGATCTCGCAATCGTCATCGACTCGCCCGCATTCAACTGGCGGGTCGCACGTCAGATGCAGAAGCGCGGAATTCCCGTCGTCTACTACGTTTGCCCGCAATTCTGGGCGTGGCGGCAGGGGCGAGTACGCCTGCTGCGGAAATACGTTAACAAGGCCCTGGTGATTTTCCCTTTTGAAGAAAAGTTCTACCGCGATCGCGGCGTGGATGCGACGTTCGTCGGACACCCATTAGCTGACTTGCCAAAACCAGAAATTCGGCGCGAGGAGTACGCAGCTCAGCATGGACTGGATACCGCCAAGATCTGGATCACAATCATGCCGGGCAGTCGCAGGAAGGAAGTGCGCATGAACCTTCCGACGATCCTGGAGGCGGTCGCCCAGCTCGGATCGGCATACGAATTTTTGCTCCCGGTCGCTCCAACCCTGGACTGGGGCAGGATGCAAAATCTTATTGGCACCAATGGAGCGATCCACCTTATCCCGGAAGCGCTTCCCGCATTGGCCCATTCCCGCGCGGGAATCATCGCCAGCGGAACAGCCACGATTGAAGCGGCTCTGATGGGAACGCCTTTTGTGATGGTCTATCGCGTAAGCCCGCTGACCTATGCCTTGGGGCGGCCCCGAGTGAAAGTCCCTTGTTTCGCGATGGTGAATTTGATCGCGGGAAAAGAAGTCGTACCAGAACTGGTGCAAGCAAAATTCACCGCCCAAAATATTCTTGA
>JAFAGX010000502.1 GCA_019237515.1 Acidobacteriaceae bacterium | reverse complement strand
TTGCCCTCCGAGGCTGTCTGGCTGCGAGCGCCTGTTACATCATCTATAACGCCATCGCCTGGCCCGGCATCAGCACGGCGGTCACCACCTGCTTCTTTACGGCGCTGTCCACAGTTGGATCTTCCCGTCAAAAGCAAGTCCTGCGCTTCGGTGGGGCCCTGGTCGGCGGTTTTCTGATTGGTATGGGGGCGCAGATTTTCATCCTGCCCTACCTCGATTCCATTGCTGGGTTCACCGTTCTCTTCATTGCCGTTACCGTGCTTGCCTCCTGGATCCTTACCTCCAGCCCTCGTCTGTCCTACTTCGGATTGCAGCTCGCGTTGGCTTTTTACCTCATTAATTTGCAGGAGTTTAAGATTCAAACCTCGCTTGCCATTGCCCGGGATCGCGTCGTCGGCGTGCTGCTCGGACTCTCCATGATGTGGCTTGTCTTTGATCAGATCGGGGGCGCTCCGGCGGCTGTGAAAATGAGGAAGACATTTGTCTCTGGCCTGCGATTGCTGGCCCAATTCGCACGCGAGCCCGTATCTTCTGACCGTCGGGTAGCCGAGGCAAGAAACTTTTCCCTCCGCGAGACCATTGCCGGCAACTTTGACCAGGTGAGGGCGCTGGCTGACGGTGTCGTCTTCGAATTTGGCAGTAACCGGCAACACGATCTGGTCCAGCGCAGTCATGTTCTGCGGTGGCAGCCGCAACTGCGCATCCTCTTCATCACCCGCGTTGCCTTGTGGAGATACCGTGCCAAGGAGCCTGGTTTTGAATTGCCGGCGGCGATCATAGCGGCACAGCAGGACTTCGATAACCATCTAGCGGCTGCGCTCGACGGCATGGCTGCCAAACTGGAGGGAAAGCCGCCGCACGAAGACGAAAACCTTGCGGCTTCGCTCGAACATCTGGATCAGGCAGCGCAGGCCTGGATCTCGAAAGAACCCGACGAAGTGCTCGCCGCTCGCCTCGAGACATTTCTTTCCTTGTGCCGCAAAACGGAAAGCCTCACAGCCGCTCTACAAGGGGAGATTTTGATGCCCGACACCGGCGCTTAATCCTCATCCCATGCCTTTATGGATTCACCGCTCAGGCAACATCGGCAAAAGGAGCTGTTCGCGCTCGCGAGCTCTGGCGCAGCACCAGAGGCTCGTCGAGGTGAGGGCCCAGGCGTCTTATCCAGAAAAGCATAATCGGAGCGGCGGCCCGGCCGGTACCGCCACAGTCATAGAACGATTGGGAGATCCGCGACTCCAGAAACTCTCTCAGCTTTACGGTCGCCTTGAACTGGGGAATAGGGTTGAGCTTCGTAAACGCGCTGGTGGACGCACCGCGTCCCTCACTCCCATCCACCGCTTGGGGGAAGCTCACCTTCATTTATAAGTCGCACTGGATTCATGCTTAGCGATACGAAGGTGTCGGCGATACCATCGTTCAATTGTTTCGCGCTACCAGCCGTGATGTGATGCTTATTCGATATGTACTCCACAAAATTAACGAATGAACTGCGGGCAATCCAGCGAAACGGACGCGGTGCGTTCCGCATCTGGGATCAGAATTGGCGATTCGCAGATAAGTTCTGGGAGCTGCCACCCAACGAACGGGAGGATGGCGCCTTCAGCAGGAAGGTACAGCATGCCTGATCTTAAGACGAGCTCGACTGTGTCGGTCGTTGTCCCGTTTCATAACGAGGAAGGCAGCGTCGCGGAACTGTACTCTCGCCTGTATGCAGTCATGGAGAAGACTGGTTGGGGGTGTGAGTTCATATTTGTAGACGATGGAAGTACCGATCACACCTACAAGTTCCTAAAAGAGCTGGCAGTAATCGACCCGAGGGTTTCTATCGTCAGGCTCCGCAGAAATTTTGGACAGACCGCGGCACTCGCGGCCGGATTTGCGCATTGCAACGGTGAATATGTGATCGCAATGGATGGCGATCTTCAGCACGACCCCAGCGAGATTCCCGTTTTTCTGGAGAAGTTGGAAGAGGGTTACGACATTGTTAGCGGCTGGCGCAGTCACCGGATCGACAATCTCTGGCTACGAAGGGTCCCGTCACGTTGTGCCAATTGGCTAATGGCAAAGCTCAGCGGCGTGAACATCCACGACTTTGGAACCACATTCAAGGCGTACCGGCGCGACTTGCTTTCACAATTGCCGCTCTATGGAGAGATGCACCGCTTTATTCCAGCATTGGCTTCCTGGTATGGAGCCTCGATCTGCGAGGTGGCTATACAGAACAAGAATCGGGAATACGGAACCTCGCATTACAACTTATCGCGCACGTTTCGGGTCATGTTCGATCTGATGACGGTTCGATTTCTTCTGCGCTACATGTCGCGGCCGCTCCATTTCTTTGGCCGGCTCGGTGTGATCAACATGAGTGCGGGATTCGGCATCGCACTCTGGCTGCTGATGTGGAAGGTCCTTCTGGGAACCAGCATCGTGCAGCAACACGGGTTACTCCTGATTTTTGCCGCAATCCTCATCCTGGTCGGCCTTCAGTTGATGGCGCTTGGACTCCTTGGTGATTTGCAAGTGTGGCAGTACTTCAATCCGTCTGCGCGGAAACCTTATTCGGTTTCTGAGGTTGTCGAAGTGCACGCACCCGGGAGACCTGACATCGGAGGGGCTGAGATCAGGCGCGAATGGTCGCTGAAGGATAAGGAACATTCGTGTTGAGTGCAGTTCAAAGTCGTGCGGTCAATTGGCACCGGGAAGCTGCAATTGCAGTCCTGCTGGCGTTTCTGGCGTTTGCGATTCGCGTTTATCGGGTGGACTTCAACAGCTTGTCCGAGGACGAGGTGGCCAAGTGGTTAGCGGTTCAGGATTACGGCCGCGGCCACTTCGTGGGCGTGAACAGTGAACACCCGATGCTTCCGAAGTTGCTGGATTGGGCCAGTCTGAGAACTGGTGAGCGATGGACTCGCCTGGCTGCAGGCCGTGGCTGGCCTTCTATGGAGCCCGAGGGCTGGCTCCGTTTACCCAACGTCATCCTCGGTGCGCTCACCGCTGTCCTACTTTACTTCTTTTGTCGACGAATGATGGGTGTTCTTGGCTCTGTAGCGGCCAGCTTCTTCTGGGCAGTCGCGCCTTTGCCGGTGGCGTTGAATCGGCTCGCCAAGGAGGAAACACCGCTGACCTTCTTCACTCTCCTGGCTTGTTACTTCTACTGTCGTGCCCAACAGGCGGATGCGGACCAGAGTGCACGCCGATGGTATGACCTGAGCGCGGTCGGGTTTGGACTGGCTTTTGCTTCGCAGTACATTCTTCATCTCTTGGGCCTAAACGCTCTCGCTTGGCTGCTTGCCGGAAAACTTGGACTTACGCCCACGCCCTCGCGATTCCGGTACGGGCGATTCTTATTGTTGATCTTCCTTAGCTTCATACTGGTAAACCCTATCGTTCTTTCTCCTACTAACTTCCAGGCTATCGTACATTGGCTACACCATGATGGTGTCAGGCACACTGGTTACGACTTCGCTGGCACACTGTATCTAAACTTTCCGTCGCGTCTGCTTGATGGAGTTCCCTGGTTCTATTACCTGTGGCTGCTACTGGTAAAGACGCCGATTCCAATTATGACGGCCATTATTGTCGGGGGCATCTTGCTCTTGCGAGGTCGACGGACACTCGCCACATGTTTTTTTCTTGTCCTCGGCGCGTTCCACCTGATCATGCTGTCCGTTTGTGGAGCAAAATGGGTGCGGTATTCTCTTCCGCCGATGCCTTTTCTCTACCTGGCCGGCGGCTACGGTGTGCAAGAGATATGGAAGCGTCTAAACGAAAGCAAGATTTCACTTGCCTTGGTTGGCCTTACCGTCCTCACCCCATTTGCATGGCCACTTTTTGAATTACGCGGATGGTTACCCTATTACGCTTTCTACTTGAATTCAATTGGTGGAGGGAAAAGAAACATTGCTCGTTATTTTGCGCCAGATGAAGTATCGGAATTCGACACGCGTCAAGTGGCGCAACAGGTCTGTCCAAGCGCAGTACCCGGTGTCCGATTGGCGACTGCAAGACCAATGAGCATGAGTTACTACCTTGAAAGCTGTGGCCGTACGGACATTCGGGTTGTGCCGCTCTACGAGGCACATTACGCGCCGAAAGGCGGAGATTTGATCATTCTCGAACCCTCGCGGCGATTTTTTGAGACACAACGTTTCTTTGACCTTCTTGCGCATTCTGGCATGTCTCACCGAGAAGTACATGTGGGACCCGTCATGGCGAGCACGATCTATCAATTCGATCCCTCTCCACCTGGGCAACCAAGACCCAACGAACAATGGGCGGTAGCGCAGTCACGGAACTCGCCAGTACCGGTCGTCACCCCCGTTCGAAATACAGCGACCGAAAGCACGACGGGCTTAGCCGTATTGGCGGCTTCGATGAAAGGCACACAATGACGCACTTTGGCAAAACCCCGAAAAGAATCGGGAGCGACGAGCTTGACTAAAGAAGTACTTTGCAGAAATATGGCGAGACCGGCAGTTCGTCGGTACAGGTAGCCATGCTGCTTGGAAAGGAATCAATGTGTCATGGCTACTTGTATGGACCAACATTCTAATTTAGCTGATTGCATTGCGTACCCGGCCTTTCAGAGACCAGGGCTGCAAATTGGTTCGCGGATTGCAGCACTCTCGGCGAAAAACGAGAAACTGCCCCACGCCTCTGCCAGCCCGCAAGATGGTTGTCTATTTCAGGACACTTTAGTTGTGTCGGGCGCGAAATCGCGCCCGCGAAACCCTTGGGCGATAGCCGGATCGATAGCGTTTCCGCTGCTCCTCCTGGCGGCTTTAACTGTCATTCCGCTGTATCGCATCGAGACGCTCCCCAAGCGAGAAGTAGTAACGATGTTAGTTGCTCCCTTGCCACCGGCGACGGCAGCCCCCAGCGCCATGCGGTTTCATGCGCCCAAGCCCACATACAGCCCAGCCAGCAGCGTCATTCACGCGCCGATTCAAAAGGTGCAAGAGGTGCCCCCGGCTCCGGTCGAGACAATCGGCGGCGTGGTCGGAGAAGTACCTGGTGGAGTTCTCGGCGGAGTGCTCAGTGACGTGCTAAGCAGCACGCACGGCGTGCCGCTGCTCTCGAAAGCACTCGATCCAATACCGAACAAGAGAATTCGTATCCCTGCCCAGGTAGCCGAGGCCAACCTCATCCACGACGTAACGCCACAATATCCGGCTGAGGCTGGCCGGGAACGCATTGAAGGAACGGTACTGCTGATGGCCGCCATCGCTAAGGACGGCACCGTGCGCGACGTGCGAGTCGAGAGCGGGTTGCCACTTCTGGCGCAAGCCGCCATCGATGCGGTGAAGCAATGGCGCTACAAACCATATCTGTTGAATGGAGAGCCGGTTGAAGTCGACTGCCACATCACAATTAATTTCACACTTTCCAGAAGTTAGAGATATTGGTGATGCAAAACAAGCCACATGAAGGTCGTAACCTGCCTTTGAAAGCGCTCTCGAAATTTATACACATCTTGGTGCTGATTAGCGTGAGTGGAATCGTACTGGTAGCCTCGGTTTCGGCACAGTCCACCGTAGGCGCCAATCCAAACTTAGGGACTGTCCTCGGTCGAGTGCTCGATGTCAACGAAGATCCGGTTGCCAATGCCACAGTAGTGCTTCAAAGACCGGCCGGCGATCATGTCGCCGCTGTAACGGTGGATGACGGCTCGTTCGCACTCCATGATCTCACTCCAGGGATTGCCTATGGGATCAGCGTCACGGCCCCGGGATACGGGGAGTGGAGCTCGTCGGTTACTGTCGAACCTGGGGAGGACAAAACTCTAACCGACATCAAACTCCGAATTGTGGCTTCGTACCGAGCGGTTACTGTGACTTATTCCTCGAAGGAGGTTGCTGCCCAGCAGCTCAAGGCGGAAGAGCACCAGCGCGTTCTCGGTTTTATCCCAAACATTTATGTAACTTACGAAGCTCACCCAGAGCCTCTTACCACGGGGATGAAATTCCACCTGGCCTACAAAGGTCTCACCCATCCAACCTTCTTCGCTTTCGAAGGTTTCTGGGCTGGAGTCGAGCAGGCAGGTCACATAACCGATTATCGCCAAGGTGCCAGAGGATATGGCGAGCGGTTCGGTGCGAACCTGGCGAGCGGCACCAGCGAAGCCTTGTTTGGCAACGCGATTCTGCCTGCGCTCCTGCATCAGGATCCCCGCTATTTTTATCGTGGGAGCGGGGCAAAGGGATCTCGCGCTTGGCACGCCATCATCGCGCCATTTGTCTGCCAGGGAGATAACGGGAAATCGCAGCCGAATTATTCTCAGATGGGCGGCAGTTTGATTTCAGCTTCGCTTTCCAATACTTACTACCCAGATTCGGAACGCGGTGCTGGACTTGTATTCAGAAACTTCGGGACCAGCATGGGCCTCCATGTTGCCCTCGGTCTGGCCCAAGAGTTTTTGTTAGGCAAATTCACAAGCAGGGGTAGGCACTAGTTTCGATTGGCTTGGAGGAGTTTCGGAGACGTTTCAGCTGGTCAACTTTTCTGATTCGCCCCAATGCATCCATTGTCGCGGACTCGCGACAGCAACGACGAAAGTTCCGACGCTCCACCGTCGGCTCGATTCAGCGCGGCTTAGACAATCTGGATTTCTACTCTTCCCCATCGGGAGGGAAAAAGAGTCTCAATAGTAAAGATAACGAGGAAGGCTTGAAGCCAGGTAAGCAGGAAACCGCGCAGCGTGTTTCAATCGCAAAAAAGATTGGACTGATTGGTTTGGTCGCCGCCTCTGCCCTGCTGTGCTCCGCCCAGTCTTTTGAGCCGGCAATGAAACTGTATCGGGCCAAGCCGGAGGATGTCCCGTCCTGGGCCGAGCAGGGAAATTTTCGTTTCATTCGGCTGGACGGCGGACGAATCGAGAGCTGGAAGGCTGAGCGGACGTGGTGGGGCAAAGACTTTAGCGCCAAAGAGAAGGATGTGCTACCCACACCTATGACCGCGATTTCGAGCAAATGATCGGTTTGTTGAAACAGGCGGACTTCAACTGGATCTGGGTCACCTGGAGCAACGGCTGGTCGTTCGAGGAAGAGGACGA
>JAFAGX010000180.1 GCA_019237515.1 Acidobacteriaceae bacterium | reverse complement strand
CGAAGTCATCGAGGATTACCCCTCGCATTACAGCGCTTACAATCGCCGCAAACACCGGTGGCTGCGTGGTGACTGGCAGATTACGACCTGGCTGTTCTCCCATGTTCCCGATGAGTCCGGGCAGCGCGTTGCCAATCCAATCTCGTTCATCTCGCAGTGGAAGATCTTCGACAACCTTCGTCGCAGCCTGGTTGAACCTGCCACTCTGGTTCTCTTTCTCCTTGGCTGGACTGTGCTGCCGGGGCGTGCGGTTTGGTGGACCCTGGCAACTCTGGCAATCTTATTCCTTCCGGCGTGGTGCCAATTTCTATTTGAATTGACTCGGGCTGCGATTCAGAAGCAGCGTGCGATTGCCAAGGATGCAGTGAAAGCCCTGTTTGCCTCGAACGTCAATGTCCTTTTGACGTTAACTTTCCTTGCTCACCAGATGCTGCTCTCGGTCGACGCTGTGGTTCGCACTCTGGTGCGACGCTTGGTCACGCGCGAGCGGCTCCTGCAGTGGGAAACCGCAGCAGAAGCGGAACTCGGCGCTACAAAACGCACACCGTTGGATATTTATCTCGATTGGACTCCGGCCCTGGCCTTGGGTTTAGCTGTGTTGGTATGGTTCGTAAAGCCATGGTCGATTTTTTCGGCGCTGCCGATTCTGTTGCTTTGGGCCTGCAGCAAGATGGTATCCGTTTGGCTGAATAGTCCTCCCAGGGCTCGTTTCCAGGAGCCTTCCGACAAGGAAAAGCGCCTGCTCCGGCATGCAGCACTCCACACCTGGCGATATTTCGCCGAGTTCAGCAATCCCGAGCATCATTGGTTGATTCCTGACAATGTGGAAGAAGATCCTTACCGCGTCGCCGCCCGCCTTTCGACGACGAATCTCGGCTTACTGCTCAATGCCCGCCAGGCAGCCTGTGAATTTGGATATCTCACGGTCAGGGAATGCGCCGAGCAAACCTTGAAAACCTTAGCCACGATGTCGAACCTGGAGCGACATCACGGGCACTTGCTCAACTGGTACGACACACGAACCCTGGCCCCATTAACTCCGAAATTTATCTCGTCGGTTGATAATGGAAACCTGCTCGCTTCCCTATGGACCTTGGAACAAGGCTGCTGGGACCGCTTGCGTCGGCCCCTGTTTCAGCGCAGTCTGGCCGACGGCTTCCTTGATCATCTTCGTGCCCTGGTTTCACTTCACGCGCTTCCTTATCGACAAGTCTCGGCAATTGAGACCCGGCTTGATGGCGAGAATTGGCTGGATGGGTTGCTTGAGTTTCCGGATTCAGATCTGGACGCGACAACTTCGAAGCCCAAGAGCAACACCGACGTGACATGGTTTAAAGAACAAGTGCGTGTGCGCCTCGAGCATGTACGTCGCGAGGTAACCGACTACTGTCCGTGGATGCTGCCGGAATTCGCCACGGTTCGTAGTGAGCTAAAACTGAGACCGATCGATACCATCACTCTGGAACGCTTGCCATTTTTCATCGATCGCCTGGCAACAAAATTACAAGCACCAAGCACCAACGGCAATAGCAATCAACGCGAGCGCTTGCGGTCCTTGCTGCCTGCGGCACGGTCCCAAACGTTGGAGTTGATAGAGGATTTGCGTGCGATCACCGCCGACAGCAGCCGGCTCGCCGAGGAGATGGACTACCGTTTCTTGCGACATCCTCGCCGCAAGCTCTTGTCGATCGGTTATGACGTCACAGGCTCGAAGCTAAACGATGCCTGCTACGACTTGCTTGCCTCTGAGGCCCGCATTGCCACTTTTGTTGCCATCGCCAAAGACGACATACCCCAGGACACATGGTTTCAACTGGGTCGCGTTCATACCATCGATCATGGGCGCAAAGTGCTGCTCTCCTGGACAGGCACGATGTTCGAATACCTGATGCCGTCGATCTGGATGCGCGCCTATCCGCAAACCCTGCTCGATATCACCACGACCGTGGCCGTACAAGCGCAGCAGGCGTACACGCACGGCAAGCACATTCCTTGGGGGATTTCCGAGTCTTCATTTGCCAAGCGGGATCCCGCCGGCAACTACGGGTATCAAGCTTTTGGGGTTCCTCATCTGGGCCTGCGCGAACCGGATACGGACACGCTCGTCATCGCTCCGTATTCTACGTTTCTGGCGCTGCATGTGGATCCCGAAGGAGCCCTCGACAACCTGCGCAGGATGGCTAAGCAAGGCTGGCTGGGACGTTACGGCTTCTACGAGTCCATCGATTTTGGCTCAGTGCAGCAAGCTTCATGGCGGCACAAGCACGAAGTTGTGCGCTGCTGGATGGCGCATCATCAAGGCATGAGCCTGCTCTCCATCGCGAACCTTCTCTTTGACGGCATCGTTCAGCAGTGGTTTCATGCCAGCCCACGTGTGCAAGCCACCGAACTTCTTCTGCACGAAAAGCCCATTGCTCACGTACGGGCGATTCGTACAGGATACGGAACGGCCGCTGCCTGACCTGAATTCCCTGTGACGAATCTTCACAGGTCAGCAACAACCTGAACGAGCTACACAGCTTCCAAGATAGGCCACTTCGCATGTGAACATGGCGGTTGCCAGCCCACCTCGTTTGCCTCTTCGGCGGAAGCCTCCAATCATCCGCCTCGTGATCGGCCTGGTTGCGATCCTCATCGTTACTGCCGTCGTAATTTTGCTCGTTTACTGGCCATTTCGGGAGCCAGCTGTAAAGAAGTCTCTGGAAGACGCCAGTTCCAGCAGCGTGAGTTTCAAAAACTTTCGTCCGACGTATTTCCCGCATCCCGGTTGCGTCGCGGAAGACGTAGTGTTTCGCCGCGGGACCGAGCAGGCAATACAGCCCATTATCACGATTCAGAAACTAACCATTCAGAGCAGCTACATCGGACTGATCGCAAAGAGAATCGGTCGAATTCGCGCCGATGGCATGCATGTGTTTATTCCCGCGGAACCGATTAATGAAAAATTCCGAAGTTCCAGTAACGTCACCATCGGCGAGCTAATCGCCGATAATGCGATTCTGCAGTTCGGATCGCACACGCCCAACAAGCCGCCCACGACCTTCGCAGTGCACGAGTTCAAACTCCGCGGCATAGAGGTTGGTAGAGCCGTACTGTTTCATGTCAAACTCTCGAATCCCGACCCTCCCGGAGAGATCACTGCAGACGGAAAACTCGGGCCCTGGCACTTGGGTAAGACCAACGACACTCCGGTCTCCGGCGACTACACGTTTGAGCATGCCAACCTGGGCGCGTTGGGAGGAGTCGCCGGGATCCTTTCTTCAAAAGGCAAGTTCGATGGAACGCTCGCACGAATTGGAGTGCGTGGCAATACCGATACAGCCGGATTTTTCGTTAGCGGCAGCAGCCACAAGACGGACCTGAAGGCCGCATTCGACGCCTTCGTCAGTGCCAGATCAGGTGATGTTCAGCTGAATTCAGTCGAATCTCAATTCTGGAACACGAAGGTGATATGGACTGGCTTGGTCGCCCGTCAAGGCAATCAGAAAGGTAGAGCTGCGGATCTGCAGATGCAATCCCGCGAGGGCCGTATCGAGGACCTCCTGAAGCTTTTTATTACCGCCGAAAAATCCCCCATGACGGGTGCCACCAGTTTTAAGGCCCACATCCTGCTTCCACCCGGTAATGGGCCGTTCCTGAAGAAAGTGCAATTGCAGGGTGATTTTGGCGTCGATTCCGGTGCATTTACCAAAGAGGACACTCAAAAAGATGTGAACAAGCTCAGTGCAGAAGCGCGTTCGGAAAATGCTCAGGATACCGCTACAGCCCTCTCCGACCTCAAAGGGCACGTGGTCCTCAAAGACGGGATCGCAACCTTCAATTACCTGGCATTCACCGTTCCCGGCGCTTTCGCGATCATGCAAGGCAACTACGATCTGATTTCAGAAAGAATCAATCTCCACGGGGTTTTGCGATTGGATTCCTCACTCTCGAACCTGGCCCGCGGACCAAAGGCCCTCTTGCTGAAGACGCTGCAACCGCTCTTCAAGAGGCACTCAAAAGGTTCCAAAGTCGCTTTTAAAATCACCGGAACCTACGAGAAACCCTCTTTCGGCGTTGATTTAACGGGTCAAAAGGAAAACTCCACGACGAGACGATTGCGTCGGCTTTATCATAAGCCGACAAAATGAACCCTCTCCGGGCGAACTCAACTCTAATCAGGAAAGTGGCTTCTCCGACCAAACTGGCCGGGACTCCGCGCCCAAAGGCCGAGCTGCGCAAGATTCTTCCTGTTATCTGGGAACTGATGCGTCCGCGCCGTGGCCTGCTCGCGGTTGGTTTCGTGTTAATGGTGATCAATCGGGTTTCAGGTTTAGTGCTGCCATACTCAACGAAATTTTTAATTGATACCGTCATCGTCAAGAAACACTATCAGCAATTAAAGCCACTGGTCTTGCTTGTGCTCTTTGCGACGGCGATCCAGGGCATTACATCTTTTTCGCTAACCCAGCTACTCTCAAAAGCTGCGCAACGGCTGATCGCGGAATTGCGCCAGAAAGTGCAGGCTCATGTTGGCAGACTGCCCGTAGCTTTTCATGATGCCACCAAAAGTGGCGTACTTGTCTCGCGCATCATGAGCGATGTCGAAGGCGTGCGCAACTTGATCGGTACGGGCTTGGTCGATCTTGTTGGCGGCATTCTCACAGCCATCATCGCTTTCATCGTGCTGCTGCGGATCAGCCCCTTGATGACCGGCCTCGCATTTGCATTTCTGCTCTGCTTCGCGATTGCGCTCAGTAAAGCATTCAAGACTATTCGCCCGATCTTTCGTGAGCGAGGCAAAATCAATGCCGAGGTGACCGGCCGTCTTGCCGAATCGCTTGGCGGCATCCGTGTCGTCAAGGGTTATCACGCGGAAGAGCGCGAGGAAACGGTATTTTCCCGCGGCGTCCAGCGCTTGCTCGACAATGTCATGCGCAGTTTGACCGCGACTTCGGTGATGAGTCTTTCCGCCAGCCTGCTGATGGGTCTTGTCGGAGCTGTGATCATGTACACCGGCGCGCGCCAGATTGCAGCCGGTACGCTCACCATCGGTGGATTCTTCACCTACACGCTATTTCTCGGATTCCTGATCGCCCCAATCATGTCAATCGTGCAAATCGGAACGCAACTCACCGAGGCTTTCGCCGGGCTTGAGCGCAGTCATGAAATTCTGAGCGAAGCGCGCGAAGATCACGATCCGAATCGGACCATCGTACTGGGTGAAATCGAAGGACACGTTGATTTCGAAGACGTCAGCTTCAGCTATGACGGCAATCGCATGGTTCTAAATGACGTCTCATTTCACGCGGCGCCAGGCACGGTGACTGCACTGGTCGGTTCTTCCGGATCAGGCAAATCCACCACAATCGGATTAATCTCGGCCTTCCATGTGCCTACTCAAGGCAGGGTGCTCATCGATGGCATCGACCTGGGTGCGGTGCGACTGGATTCTTACCGCACCCAACTCGGCGTCGTTCTGCAGGAATCATTTCTATTTGACGGGACCATTCGCGACAACGTCGCGTTTTCGCGCCCGGATGCAACCGAAGAGCAGATCATGCGGGCCTGCCGCATTGCCCGTGTGGATGAGTTCGCAGAGAATTTTCCTGACAAGTACGACACCGTCGTCGGCGAGCGCGGCGTAAAGTTGTCCGGCGGGCAGCGCCAGCGAATTTCCATTGCCCGTGCAATTCTCGCTGATCCGCGCATTCTGATCCTGGATGAAGCCACGTCCAGCCTCGACTCCGAGTCCGAAGCGCTCATTCAGCAGGGCCTTTCGTACTTGATGCAGGGACGCACGACGTTCGTGATCGCTCATCGCTTGTCGACGATTCGGCGTGCAGACCAGATTCTGGTCATCGAACAGGGAAGAGTTGTCGAGCGCGGCAACCACGAAGAGCTGTTTGCCTTGCGCGGCAGGTACTACGAGCTTTACACCAAGCAGCACGGCCTCGAAACCAATCTTTTCCTTGCGCCGGGCGAGAGTGATGCAGCCGTTGTAACCAATGGTGACGGCATGCCAAAACCCGCAGCCGATGATCCTGATCTGTCGGACGCTCTCCGTTTGGTGAGGGGGGATGCTCGTTGATGTCTCCTGCGGTTCGTCACAATACAAGTGAATCGCCAGCAATCAGCGCCGCGAACCTCTGCCGGTATTACCGCATGGGAGAAGCGGAAATTCATGCTCTTGATGGCGTTTCTCTCCAAATCCGAGCGGGAGAATTTGTTGCCCTTTTGGGCCAGTCCGGCTCGGGAAAATCCTCTCTCTTGAATTTGATTGCCGGCCTCGATCGCCCGACGTCGGGATCCGTCCTGGTCCAAGATCAAGATCTTGAAAAGCTCTCGCGTCAGGATTTGGCCAAGTACCGCCTCAAAACCGTTGGGATGGTTTTTCAATCGTTCAATCTCATTCCCAGTATGACGGTTGCCGAAAACGTAGAACTCCCTTTGCGCTTTGCGGAAGTGGATCGCGACAAGCGTGGTGCGCTGTGCGACCAAGTCTTGGGCCGCGTTGGCCTGAGTGCCAGAATTCGCCATCGCCCCACCGAACTGTCCGGCGGGGAACAGCAGCGTGCCGCGTTGGCGCGGGCATTGATCAATCAGCCACAGATCCTGCTTGCCGACGAACCCACGGGCAATCTCGACAGCCGCACGGGCAACGAAATCATGAACCTGATCCGCGAATTTAACGAATCTCTCGCTATGACTGTCGTGATGGTGACTCACGAGCGCGCCCTGGCAGAACGCTACGCCAAGCGAATGATCCTTATGGCCGATGGCAAGCTGGTGAATGATCAACCGAACCTGTCCGCGACGAGCGAAGAGCTTACTCAAGGAGGCACGCGGTGAAGGCCTACGATATCGCCGAGCTTGCCGTCCGTAACCTTCGCGAATCCGTTCTGCGGAATTCGCTCACCACCATCGGAATCTCTGTGGGTGTTGCTTCGCTGGTCGCCATGCTCGCGCTCGGCATCGGTCTGCAAAAACTGGCTGATCGGCGACTTCAAAAATCCGGCTTGTTCGACACTGTCATCGTGACTTCCCGACGCGAGATGCGCAATTTCAGTCACGAGCAAGAGGCAAACGGACCTGCGCCGGCGGAAAGCCCGTCCCTTGATGAAACTGCTCGCGAGCAAATCGAACATTTGTCAAATGTCCAGGAAGCCTATCCTGACATTCGCTTCGTGACCGAGCTTCGCTATGAAGATAAGCCGCACTTGACCATGGTTGCGGGTCTCACATTTTCTGCTAAGAACAACGAGGCCTTCGATGGAATGGCAGGCGGCTTCTTTTCCTCTCCGACCGCGCCTGAGGTCATTCTGCAGAAATCGTTCGCCGAACAACTGCTGGGAAAATCGACCAGAGATGACGAGAGCGTCAAAGTCTCAGACTTGGCAAACTCTCTGCTCGGCAAACAACTGCTGATGCGATATGCGGAGCGCACGGCAGCCGACTCCAATGGCGGGCAGAACACTTCCAGCACGGCCTATTCCGTTATCTCTCGCGAGCAAACATTGAAGATCGTAGGCGTTTGCGATCTCGATCCCGATAGCCTACGCCAGCAAGCGAGAGCGCGTGTCTTCCTGCCGCTGGAATTCGCTGAAAACCTGCACGTAATGCAGCCTTCCGATCTTCGCGACACAACCAACGTCCTCGGCGGCAAGGCCACTTACACCACTGTCGAGGTGAGAGTCAAAAGCCCCAAGTACGTGCAGTCCGTAGAAGACTCGATCAAGAAAATGGGGTTCAATACGTTCTCGATCGTCGACGCGACTAAGAACCTGCGCCAATTCTTTGCCGTCTTGGATCTTTTCCTTGGAATCTTCGGAAGCCTGGCGCTCGCAGTCGCATCGATTGGCATCGTCAACACTCTGGTGATGGCGATTCTCGAACGCAGACGCGAGATAGGAATTATGAAAGCCATTGGCGCCAGTGACGTCGACGTGAAGGGTCTTTTTTTTGCCGAGGCGGGTGTCATGGGAGTGTTCGGCGGTGCAGTAGGAGTAGCTTTAGGCTGGACGATCGGCCGTGTCATCAATCTTGGCGCGAACGTCTATTTGAAGCGCCAGCAGTTTCCTCCGGAACAAATCTGGTTTGTGCCTTGGTGGCTTGTAATCGGTGCAATTGCGTTCGCAATCGTGGTTAGCTTAGTTTCCGGGTTATATCCGGCAAGCCGTGCGGCTCGTCTCGATCCAGTGCAGGCTCTTCGTTACGAGTAAGCTAACTTCATGCGCCGCATTTTTCTTCTACTTTTGCTCGCCCTGCCTGCCCTTGCGCAGAGCCGCATCGACTGCGATACCCTCGACAGCCGCATCCTTCATGAACCTGTTCACTACTGCGTATTATTGCCAGACGGCTACGATTCACTGGCACAAAAGACAACAAAATACCCGGTGCTGTACTTTCTTCACGGCTTAGGCGAGAACGAGCAGAGCTTATTCAAGTCTGGGGGATGGAATCTGGTGCAAGATCTTCGCCAGCAGCGCAAGATTGGCGAGTTCTTCATCGTTACTCCGCAAGCGAAAGCCAGTTTTTACGTGAACTCCGCCGATGGAAAGGTTCGTTACAATGATTTTTTTCTTGAGGAATTCATGCCTTTCATCGAAACAAAATATCGCATCGACGGCAACCGCCGCAGGCGTGCGGTCAGCGGCATCTCCATGGGTGGCTATGGCGCATTCAGGTTCGCCTTCGCATATCCGGAGAGGTTTGCCGGTGTCAGCGCCGAGAGTGCTGCGCTGATCACGGCGTCACCCCACGAACTCGATGCCACGATGCGTTCCGGCACTCCTCTCAGCACCATTTTGGGAGGCGTTTTCGGCAACCCAATTAACCTCACGCACTGGAATGCAAACAACCCGTTCGTCCTGGCAAGAAGAAACCGTTTCGCAATACGGAAGCTAGCGATCGATTTCAACTGCGGACGCGAAGACCAGTATGATTTTGAGGACGGCGCCCAGGCGTTACACCGACAACTCGACTCCGAAGGCATTAAGCATGAATTCCATCTTTATCCCGGCGATCACAGTGCCTCTTACTTCTTGTCCCATCTAGGTGAACTGATGGAGTTCCACTCGCGGGAATTCGAACAGCCATCGAAGTAGAACTTACGGGTAGGAAGCTCGCCAGCAACGGCGCTACAATTTGTTTGCGTTAAATCTTGGTGGTTTAGGATCCAATGTTTTTCGCTGCCGTGTTCACTTCGTCGATATTGCTGATCTCCGCCCCGGTCAGCTATTGGCCGTTCTTGCTCAGCCAAGTGCAGCAGTCTCAATCCTCAATCCCTGGTTCGACATCATTGCCGCCACATGCAACTGCTACACCCTGTGCTTTACCAGCAGGATCGGATTCATCACAGCAGACAAATTGCACTCCGGCCCCGCGAAAAAAGAAAAAGCACCACGCCAGTGGTTCCCTCGCTGGCTCCGGAACGAGCTCGACAAAGGTTGTGCGTAACGGCGGGACGTCCGAGCCTATCGTCGCCATTGCTCCCGCTGAGACCCAGCAACAGGCGATACAGGAACTCAGTACGACCAACCAGCTCCTGGCCAGCGCCGATGCGAATTTAAAGGAGTTGTCCCGCCGCCAGCTCAGCACCGATGACGAAGGCACGGTCAAGCAGATTCAGGTGTACATGCAGCAGGCCAGGGCGGCAGTCAAGAATGGCGAAGCACAGCGGGCCTATATCCTGGCGAACAAGGCCGATATGTTATCGAATGATCTGGTCCGTCCGCGCCGCTAACTCTATTTCCCTTTCGCCCGTGCGGCATTGACCTTAGCCAATAAATCCTGTGCCGGCTGCTGCACTGGGCCGGGCGTTTTTACGATCTCGCCTAGGACTTCGCGGGCTTCGTTTACTTTACTTAACTTGGCGTACGCGAACCCCAGCCTGTACATGGCGATCGCATAGGACTGATCATCCCCGCCCTTCAGCAAGCTGGAAGCGGTGCGCAGCTCCGGAACCGCCGCCGCAGTTTTGTCTTCTTTCATCAGCGCATATCCCAGGACGGAATGCGCAGCTCCAGCTGACAGTTTGCGCTTCGTGTCTGCATCCGGTGCATCCGCCTTGGCCACGTCTATTGCCTTCTGGGCATAGGAAGAAGCTTTTGCCACGCTCCCTGGTTTGGGATCGTCCACATATGCGTTCGCCATCATCAGCAAAGTGGGCAGGCTGTTCGGATCGCTCGCTAGAGTCTTCTCGCCGTACGAAATCACCCGTGGCGTGTCCTTCAGTTCCGATAAGGACATCATGGCGTACGAAGCAATCCCTTCTTGAAAGCGCGAGTCGGGAAATGCGGGTGTGAAGCGTTCGATCTCATCCATGCGTTTCTTGGGTTCATTTTCATCCGCGATCGCGTTATAGGCAGCAGCCTCCAGGAACTCGTACTGTGATTTGGATGAGGTTTGTTCTTCGCGAATCTGGTTCGCAAAATCCTGGTCTGTGGCCCCGTCGGGTTTCCTCTGCTTCGCAATCGAGCTGTAAACCTCGCCGCCTTTGACGGCGTAGTCCATCACCTTGGTATTGTTTTTGAGTTGTTGCGAGATGCTGGCCTGCGACACCAGAATGTCCAAGTTATGCGGAGAGCCGGCCAGGGCCTTATCGCCGTACGCGAGTGCTTTTTGCAAATCACCCGCAGCCTGATATCCCTGAGAAATTTGCCAGTCTCCATAGGCCACGGCCGCCGGGTTGGCAGAATACTTCTGCACGAAATCCTCGTACATGCCCAGCTTCTTCTGTGAATCCTGCTCATTCGAAATCGCAGTTAAAGACTGATCTTCTGGTGTACCTGCGGCAATGATGATCTTATCGACCTGAGCGTTCAACAATACTGAGCCCAGCAAAATCAGCAAGCCGGAGACAGCTAACCGGCAAGAGTTCCTCATACCCACCTCCCAACCGACGCGCCGAATCCTAGCTCTGACTGAAGACACTTTCAAGGCCTTCCTCGAGAGCGTTCGGAACAGCAACACTTTCATTTCTCAACGTCTGCTAAAATTGGAGTTATTCCTGACGAGTATCATCGCACCGTCTCCATGCCGGTTTTAGAATATCCAGGGCAGAAGGGCCTCATTTCGGAGCAGATCTCCGGCGCAGGAATGGTGTCTGTAATCGTGCCCGTTTACAACGAAGTTCAGCACCTCGAGCAACTGCTCCAAGCGATTGCGCAGTCGCCAGTAGATAAGGAAATCGTGATCGTGGACGATGGTTCCACCGACGGCACCCGCGAAAAGCTGCTGGCCCTCGCGCCGAGCGCTCGAATGGCAATTCTCTGCCACGAAACCAATTGCGGAAAAGGTGCGGCCATTCGGACCGGCCTGCAGCACGCGCGTGGGGACTATGTGTTGATCCAGGACTCCGATCTGGAATATGATCCCCAGGATTATCCGGCGCTGTTGGCTCCGCTTCAGGCGGGTGTTGCTAATGTGGTTTACGGCGTTCGAAAGGATCGGCCAGAGCGCGGTTTTCGTTTTTATCTAGGTGCTCGCCTCCTGACGCACCTCACAAACCTGCTTTACCGGGCGGGTATTCACGACGAAGCCACATGCTACAAGGTTTTTCGTCGCTCTCTACTGCGGGAAATTACTCTGGAATGTCGGCGCTTCGAATTCTGCCCGGAAGTGACTGCAAAAATTTGCCGTCTTGGGGAGAAGATTCACGAAGTGCCCATCTCCTATCACCCCCGTAGCCGCGAGCAGGGCAAAAAACTGCGCTACTCTGATGGCTGGGCAGCTATCTGGACCTTGATACGTTTTCGCTTTTCGAGTCGCCGCCGCTTCTATCGGTCGGCCACGTCCCCGGAAATCCCTCCTTTCGCGCTGGCGTTCAGCCGCATGCCGCCGCGGTGAATGTGACGCCGGCAGTTATTCAGGAATTAGAGATTCCGCCTAATAGAACGCGAAAGCATTTGCTCGCAATGGTCGTTCTCTGTTTTGCCCTGCATGTCGCTGCTATCGCAGTTTTTCACTTCTACCGGTTTCGCGCCGAAGACAACCACTTCGGCTATGGCTGGGAAATGGGCCGTATTGGCCAGGCAATCGCTTTGGGAGAGGGTTTCAGCAGTCCATATGGCGGTTCGACCGGCCCGACAGCGTGGGAGCCACCACTTTACCCGTATCTGATCGGGGGCGTCTTTAAACTTTTTGGAATCTATTCCGACACATCAGCCTGGGTTTTGCTCTCCATTAACAGCGTGTTCACCGCTCTCACCTGCATCCCTATTTTTCTCATCGCGCGCAGAACCATGGGTGAAAAAGTCGCTTTCTGGTCTGCTTGGATATGGGCGCTGCTTCCTTATGCGATGTACTGGTCGGTTCATTGGGTGTGGGACACAACGCTTGCGCCGTTGCTGCTCAGCCTGGTTTTCTTCGTAACCCTCAAGCTGGAAAACTGGCCCGACTGGAAAGGTTGGGTGCTGTTCGGCTTGCTCTGGGGAATTTGCGGACTTTGCAATCCTTCGATGTTGTCTTTTCTGCCGTTCTCGGGCTTATGGGGATGGCGTCGGCGCCGTAAACGCAACTTGCCG
>JAFAGX010000685.1 GCA_019237515.1 Acidobacteriaceae bacterium | reverse complement strand
GAGACGCGACATGGCCTCAACAACTTTCTGCGTGAATGTTCCGCCCACGGTACTCACCCCGATAATGGTCGTCGGCTTAATGCTCTCAATTGCGGCGACGAAGTCACGAGTCGGTGCATGCTTGTGCGCGTAGGGCTTCTGAAAGTCAACGAGATCGGTGCGCGACGGTTCCAGCAGCCCATTGATATCGAACATCGATATGCGCCCCTGTGCGTGGTTCAGTGGCAGGCCTTCTTTCACCATGGCCGAACAAAGCAGATCGGCAAGACCAATGGCCGCTGATCCCGCTCCGAGGAACAGAATCCTTTCGTCGCTCAGTTTGGTGCCTTTGAGCTTCGCGGCGTTAATCATTCCAGCGAGCACGATTCCGGCTGTGCCCTGCACGTCATCGTTGTAGAGGCAGTATTTGCTGCGGTACCGTTGAAGCAGATGCACAGCATCGACACCGGTCCAGTCCTCGAAATGAACGCAGCACTTTGGAAAAACTTCCTGCACGGCCTCCATGAACTCGTCCACGAACGAGTAGAGCTCCTCAGTTGATGGCCGCGCTTTGCGCAGGCCCAGGTACAGGGGATCATGCAGATATTGTTCGTTGTTGGTGCCGGCATCGAAATACATGGGCAGCAGGTACTGCGGCGGCACTCCAGCGCAAGCCGTATACAATTGCAACTTGCCGATGGGAATGCCGATCCCGTTGGCTCCAAGATCGCCTAAGCCGAGAATCCGGCCGCCATCCGTGACGCATATAAACCGGACGTCTTTCTTCGGCCAGTTTTTTAGAACTTCCTTGACTTTGCCTCGCCGTGTCATCGACAGATACATACCCCGAGGTTGACGGTAGATATGTCCAAACTTCAGACAAGCTTCTCCGATCGTTGGGTCGTAGACAATGGGCAGGAAGCGAGCTGGATCGGACATGACTGTGCGATAAAACAAGGTTTCGTTGTGGTCGAGAAGGTTGATCAGATAAATGTACCGTTCCAGATCTGTTGTCTTCGCGGCGAGCTGATTGAGTACGCGCTGAAGTTGCAATTGTTCGGTTTCGGTCACGTCGGGGACAAGTCCCACCAGGCCGAGCGATTCTTTTTCCGCTTCGGTGAATGCGGTTGATTTGTTGAGCGACGGATCCTGAAGCAGATCGATGCCCCGTTTTGCTGTTGTCATAATTAAAGGACTCCTTCCTTTCTGTTTGTCTGAGAAATTGTGCTCCTAGCTGACCTTTGCAACGTATGGATGGACCATCTTGCGTGGATCAATGATGGTGTCGAACTCTTCTTCCGTCACATAACCGAGTTTCAGGGCAGCTTGCTTAAGAGTGAGATCGTTATCCAGGGCATAATGGGCAATTTTGGATGCTTTGTCATATCCGATGACCGGGGACAGAGCCGTCACCAACATCAACGAGCGGTCGACGTACTCATCGATTCTCTTCATATTCGGTTTCGTGCCTTCGACCAGGAACTTTCGGAAATTGGTGCAGCCGTCCGACAAGATTGTGATCGAGTGAGCGACATTAAAGATGATGAGTGGCTTGTAAACATTCATTTCCAAATAGCCGCCGGCGCCGCCGAATCCCACCGCAACATCGTTTGCCATGACCTGCACAGCGATCATGGTCAGTGCTTCCGCCTGGGTCGGATTCACTTTGCCCGGCATGATGGAAGAACCGGGCTCGTTGGATGGAATGATCAGTTCGGCAAAACCTCCCCGCGGGCCGCATGACATCAGACGGATATCATTGGCGATCTTGTAAAGCGAAACGGCAAGGGTACGCAGCGTACCCGAGAGCCCGACAAGCGCGTCATGAGCGCCCTGGACTGCGAATTTGTTGGACGCACTTACGAACGGCAGGTGCGTAAGATTCGCAATCTGCGCAGCCGCTTTTTCACCGAAGTCGGGTGCTGTGTTGAGCCCGGTTACGACCGCCGTGCCACCGAGTGCAAGCTGGTAGACGCCTTTAAGCGCGTCCTCGATGCGGCCAAGATTGTCGTCGAGCATGCCGACGTAACCGGACCATTCTTGACCATAGGTGAGCGGGGTTGCGTCTTGCATGTGCGTCCGGCCAATCTTGATCACGTCTTTCCACTCGTCGGCTTTGGCGTCGATCGCATCTCGCAGCGCTTTGACCGCAGGAATAAGCCGCTCTTTCACGTTCACCGCGGCTGCAATGTTCATCGCGCTCGGAAACGAATCGTTGGACGACTGCGCCATATTGACGTGATCGTTGGGATGAACCGGTGTCTTGCTGCCCAGTGGCGTACCCACAAGCTGGCAGCAGCGGTTCGAGATGACCTCGTTCATGTTCATGTTGAATTGGGTACCGCTGCCGGTCATCCACACATGCAGCGGAAACATGTCGTTGAACTTGCCGGCCAGAACGTCGTCGCAAGCCTGAACGATCAGTTTGTACTGCTTATCTTCGAGGCGGCCATCGGCATGATTGGCCATTGCAGCAGCCTTTTTTAAAGTGGCGTAAGCGGCGATCATCTCGCGTGGGATAAGATCGTGCCCGATGCTGAAGTGTTCAAGAGAGCGTTGCGTCTGCGCTCCCCACAACACATTGCTCGGCACATCGACTTCGCCGAGGCTGTCTGTTTCCTGTCGAAGTTCGCTGGCTTCTATTACAGTCGTAGCTGTACTCATTCAATTCTCCTGAGACCTTATTGCTTCCCCTGCAGGACAGTGCATGGATAATTGTTGGATCACCTTACAGGTCTACAAAGCATCCCGATTGCCATTGCTCAGGATGAAGGCACGGGTACTCGAGAGAAAGAAGCAATAGGCGACAAATCGTTCACCGCGAGCGAAATCTTGTGGGTTTCGAATGAAGCAAACAAAGAGTTGCGCCTCGGCAGGACTACCAAAATCGCGCAGTGGTACGTCTACCGGAGACATACATAATGAGGATTGACACCACCGTCAAAAAATCGACTAGCAGTCAGAAACTGGACTCCGAGACGGCTGGTCGCGGCTGGCAGACAAGATCGTGCCAGGTCGCGGCATAGATCGGGCATCATCCGATCCCAGGACTTAGCCGATAGCAGGGTTCAGTACGCCAGTTGAAGGGTTAGTGGACAACTTCGGAAGTTAGCATCCCAGGTTCGATTTCGGCAACGGCAGCACTGGAAGGCTTCCTGCCTGCGTTACGCTGCATGCACAAATGAAACACAGAATAGGAACCGGCGACGGCAAACGAAATTGGGATAAGGAAATCGTGCCCGATGCGAGTGAATTCAAGAATGAGGACGATAGCGGTCAACGGCATTTTCATTGAAGACGCGAGGAACCCAGCGCTGCCGACTATGGCGAAGGCGGCGAGAGGCGCGGATGGCGCCCCGTAATGCCAGAAGCTGCCAAGAACGATGCCCAGCAACCCACCAAGGCTCATCCCTGGAGTTAACAGTCCACCGGCGGCCCCTGCGCGCAGCGCACCGAGAATAATGATGAACCGCAGCAACAACAACGCCGCCGCTAGATGAAGGGCGATATCATTTTCAAATCCCGCCTGAGCTATGCTCTTCCCGTTTCCGAGCAATTGCGGAAAGAAGATAGCCAATAAACCGATCGCGGGAAAGACGACCGCACACAATGCCGGTAGATGCCAATCTTTGGGAGCATGAGCTCGAGCGGCGCGAGTGGCCTGCACAAATACGTATGCCGCCAATCCGAAAACTGGGCCAATCAGAATTGACCAAACGACAAGCGAATGGGATAAGACAAGCGGCGGCAAACGATATTGAGGAGTATTTCCCAATCCAAGCCATGCGACCCCTGTGGCTATCGCTGACGTTGCGATCGCGGGGATCACTGCTGAGAACTCAAAGGATTGCAAAAGCACTTCTAGTGTGAAGAGAGCGCCGCCCAGTGGGACGTTGTAGACGGCAGCCAACCCGGCTCCGGCGCCGCAAGCGATCATGATGCGCTTGTACTCGGGGCCTAGCCCTGCTCGCTCCGAAAGCTGCGTGGCGAAGATAGCACCCAGTTCGCGCGGCGCGACTTCACGGCCGAGGGGCGAGCCGAGAGCTACCGTCACAATTTGAAGGAGATCGTGTACGAACGTTGACAGAAACGGCATGCGGGGACCGTTCTCTCGAACTGCTTGGCTGATGGAAACAAGCGGT